>CAZEUB010000001.1:0-62564 GCA_964515605.1 uncultured Sulfurovum sp.
GGTCGAGCATTTTGTGGTTGGGCATGTCCTCAGACCACCTTTAGGGTTATCTATCGTGATCTTATTGAGACTAAGCTTTTGGGGCTTAGAAAAAGAATTAAAAACAAACAAAAAGAGCCTGACTACTCCAAAAAAGAGAACAAAGTTAAACGCATAATTGGTATTGGTATCTGGTCTATTTTAGCACTTATAGCTGCTGCTGACTTCTTATGGTTCTTTGTACCACCAGAAGATTTTTTCCAGTATATTAAAAACCCTGGAGAGCATACTATAATGGTTGGTATGCTTCTAGGTATAGCAGCGTTTCTTATCTACGATATTGTCTTTTTGAAAGAGGACTTCTGTATCTATGTCTGTCCATACTCAAGAGTTCAATCGGTTCTCTATGATGAAGACACCCTTCAAGCTATCTATAATCCTAACCGAGGAGGAGAGATATATAACGAAGATCATGAGAAGCTTGTCTTTAAACAGAAAGATTTGGATAAAGATAAATATGACTGTACTGCTTGTGAAAGCTGTGTTAATGTCTGTCCAACACATATTGATATTCGCAAAGGAACCCAACTAGAGTGTATCAACTGTCTTGAGTGTGTTGATGCCTGTACCGTAGTTATGGGTAAACTAGGCAAAGAGTCACTGGTTCAATGGACAAGTGTCAATGAGGTATTTAACGAGAAAAAAACCAAACTATTTCGTACCAAAACATACATGTATATAGCAGCACTTGTAGCTATTTTGGGTGGATTGGTTGCAATGGGTGGCACCAAGGAGTATATGTTGCTCAATGTCAATAAAACAACCCAACTCTATAAGATTAGAGAGGGAAATGAAGTGGTCAATAACTTCTTGATGCTCTTCCAAAATACAGAACCTAAGAAACATACATATAAGCTAGAGGTAGTAGGAGAGTATGCGGGAAAAGTTGAGATTAAACGCTTCAAAGAGCTAACACTTAGCCCAGGGAAAATGGCAAAAAAAGTGGTTGTCCTCTCAACCAAAGAGCGTCTAATAGATGATAATACCAAAGATACTCCACTTACAGTAATGCTCAAAGCCTATGCGGTGGATGATCCTGAGCGTATCTTTGTGCTTAGAAAAGCTGTCTTTATCTATCCAAGAGCTGACAAACTCAAAAAATAGCTCTCCTTAAATTAAACAGTGGTTTTGCCACTGTTTATTATTTCTTATTTTTTTCTTAATCTTTTTTTCTATCTTCTTAAGCTATAATTTTATAGATTATATGAATAAATTTTAACAAGGACAAGGTTATGAAATATCTTTTTCTTCTTATAGGAATAACACTCTTTGGCTTTTCTGAAAATATGTTTATCATCACCAACCAAGATGGAACTGTGGTCAAAGACAAAAAAATAAAACATACCCAAAACAAATTTTTTGATGATCTTATTGCCGAACAGAAGGTTCTACTCAAACAACTAAAAGAGATCAAGTCTCGAAAGAATACTCATCCCCTCTATAATAAAGAGCAGATTGTTAAAAATGCAAAAAACTATCTAGGTGGAAAATATGTTTGGGGGGGAACCCAACCCAAAGGGTTCGACTGCTCTGGTTATGTCAAGTATCTCTATGAAAAAGAGGGAATTGCTCTACCACGTACTGCTTATGAACAATCAAAAGTGGGGAAATATGTAAGCCGAAATGAGCTGAAAAAGGGGGATCTGCTCTTTTTTCTTACAGACAAAAAACGTCATCTTCCCATTACCCATGTAGGCATGTATATTGGCAATGACAAATTTATCCATGCAGCTTCTCGAAAAAAAGGGATTATTATCTCCTCTCTCTCAAAAAGTAAATATGGAAAACTCTATGTCAAAGCCAAAAGAATTATCCAATAAAATTTAATCAAGTGCTGCTAATCACTCTAAGAATAGTTATAGTACACTATTAAAAAAGGAGGTATAGTTCCAATGAAATATCTTTTTATTCCCCTCTTGACTCTCTTTATATCAATCTTCTCTACAGGATGTAGTAGTAAGGTTGTTAATCAGTACCATGTTCATATTGATACCATTACTTATACAGGAGGGTCTATTGCTCCTAGTAGCTACACCATAAAACCCCTTAAAGAGGAGAGTAGCCCAAATGATCTCTATTTTCAGCGTCAAAGTCACTATCTCTCTGAGATACTCAATGAGCTAGGCTATCAACCAGCATCTCATGAGAATCTTGCAGAGGAGATTATCTATTTTGATTATGGTATTGAGAAGATCAAAGATGAGACCATAACCTATCAAGAGCCAACCTTTTCAATTGGGATGGGTTGGGGATACCACCATCGTCCCTACTATTCACCTTTTTGGAATGATCTACACTACACAAGCTATCAAACCTACCAAAAACAATACCCTCTCTTCAATCGATATATTACTCTCCTCTCCAAAGATCAAAGAGGCAAAGAGTTGTGGAGAGTAGATGCTTCAAGTGTCGGCAAATCAAATAATCTACGCAAAATTGTCCCTCTTTTAATCAAAGCTTCAAAACCTTATATTGGAACCAATCATGAGGAGGAGATTAAACTCACCATAGCCGAAGATTTAAAGAAAAAAGAGTAGGTAACGCTAACTCAGTACCTACCAAAAATTAATTGATTGCTTACTGATAGTACCACTTAATCAACTCTATCCAGTGTGGATAGTTCTTTGAAAACTCTAACTTCTCATACATCTCAAATGTCTCTTTAAAAGGAGATCTTTGAGAGGGAAAGTAAATAGAGACTCCATTGGCACCTCTCATACTATAACCTGTTGTTTGGTTCGCAAGAATTAAAAACTCTAATGACTCTAGGAGTCTATCTGCATAAAAATCTAAGGAGGGAATCTCTAAACGCTCTTTTGTATTTTTTGCAAAATCAACCAGATCAACATATTCATTTTTGTTAAAAAGTTGAGAAGATAATAGTGTATACTTTAAATCATTTTTATTTTCTAAACTCTCTAGAAGTAACTTAGCAAAAGCATCTAAATACTCTGCTGTCTCCTCTATCTTTTTTAAATTAATTGCCGACTGTGTTGTCTCATAACTGCTATTTCGTTCATAATAGTCAGCATAGAACTTAACCAAATCTATACCCATCTTCTTAGAACTATTCTCTAGTTTTAACTCCTCTAGAATACGTGTATAGTCCCAACCTGATACTGGTTCAATATGTTGTGAACCCACCATAACCTCTGCATTATTACGTAACTGATAGGCTATCTCAAACATTCCCATAAGACAGGCATCAAATCCAAGTATATCTATTTTGACATCTACCTCTAAAGCTTTTTGAAGCTCAATATTGTCTAAAAAATCTTTAGCAGCGTCATCAAAAGAGATAGCAATCTCCTCTATCTCTTCCTTCGGAACAAAATAACGTTCACGTTTTCCATTGTAGATATCAAAATCATCAACACCCATTCCATGAGACCAAATAATCACAATTAGTTTCTCAGAAGGATAAGCCTTTGATGACTCTTCAATAAACGTTTTTAGTACTTTAGGCTCACCAGTGTTGGTCTCACCTAACACCTCCTCTTTAAATATCTCGCCACTTTTAATATGATAACGAACCGTCTCAGCCTCATCTACAAATGCCCAACGATCACGCTGAACAACTATAGTCATATCAGAATAAAAAGAGCCTTTACGTAAACTCTCTAAATCCTCTTCTCCTGCACTATCTAAGTTATTGTCAGATGCCATATAAATTAATAGGGTTAGTCTATTTTTCATTTTGGCTTTCATCCCCTCTAACACTATTAACCTCCTAGCTATCTACTAATCCTCAAATACACAAAATGCTTTTTCAAGTTCAAGTGCATATAGTGAGATATATCTCTCCTCATCCATCTCTTGAGCAATACCTTTTGTTAATTTTGAGTTATTATAGGCTTTCTCAAGTTTTATATCATACTGATTCCTCTTATACTTTGCACCATTGTAGTGTCTTGCAAAACTTACCCAATCTTTTGCTTTCAAATCTTCATAACATGCTGTATTTTTTAAAAAGTTTATAAAAGCATCCAATTGATTTTTTTCACTTTTTTCTAAGTTTTCTACCATCTCTGTTACTGTCTTAAAACCTGCAAGTTCATAATTGAACCCCATAACTTGAAACATTCCATAGGAGGCTGATTTTAATGCTGCCTCTTCATCAATATTTTTAGCCTTTTTAAGTCTTGGATATTGTGCGCGATTATAATATTTATAGTTAGGATTTTTATAGATAATATCTTCATTACCAAAAACAAAAGCAGTAGGATCTAAACCAATTTTTTTCAACTCATTCCAGAAAATATGCCCTTCAAACAAAACAAGAAGTTGCTTTTCTCGATTAAATCCTCTGCCTCTTGACTCAACTTTTATAACTGCTTTGACAGCGGCTGGGCTTAAATCATTCTCTAATGCTTTTGTTGTAATAGACTCATCTTTAAGCAACATAGTATCTATCTTGGCAATTTCCATCGCAACTCTTGCAAAAAGTTGAGACCATGTTGCATCATCTACACACCCATTGGGATCTAACCCATTGGTCATCTGAAACAGAGTAATTTGTTCTTCCATATAGAGATCATAATTACCAGTCGTTGGAGTTGTCCTATCGATGAGATAGAGTAAAGATTGAGCAAGAAGTACCAACTCACGGTTATTTGATGAAATAGTTAAAGGTTCATATAGACTACTCTTCTCTTCCAGACTTTGAGCCAGAGCAGTCTCATAGAGTCTATACCAACTCTCTTCACCTACAAGTCCATCTACTGTTAGCCCTTGAGAGGTTTGAAAATTTTTTACCGCCTGTGTACTTTTTCGTCCAAAATCTCCATCTACAACTAATCTCTCCCCTAAAATATTAAGCAAAGCTTGTAGTTGTTTTACTGCAAATTCATCTCTGCGACCCTCTTTAATAAAGGAGGTAATAAAATAGATACCAAGGTAGTTGTCTTCAATAGTGGAATCTTCTCTCTCTTGTTCCTCCATAGTAACTTTATCTATACATACCCCCAGAGCCTCTACTCCCAAAAGATTATTGGCTTCTCTATCAAGATTTCCAATCTGCTTAAAGAGTTTTAGCCAATAGGGTGCTTCTCCTTCTCTATTTATATCTAATGCAGAGAAAACATTAATAGCAAAACCACTCATATTTGGCATAAGAGGTAGATAGACAGAGAGTCCATGTGCATTGTCAAAATTATTGGTTTTATTTTCAACAATAAGCTCTTCTAAAGCTTTTAAAAGTTTCTCAGATGCCAACTTAATATCTTCATCATCTTCATAGTGTGTTTTTGTCAAAAGAACAAAATGTTTTAGATCACGATATATCTGCTCATTATTTTGATAGTCAAAAGTTTGTGCCCCATCTACAATAGGTAAAAATGCACTACGAATATTTGGCTCTTTTCGTAAAATTTCATATGCAAAACAATTCATAAGAGAAGCAACATTTTTTAACTTTTTGGTACGAACGGCAGAGAGTGTTACTTTTAACTCTGGTGAAGTTGCATAGGAGTCTATGAATGTACCAATTATCGCCTTTGAGACCTCTTCGTTACTTGCATTAGGATTCTCAACCAAAAAGTTAATAATGGCTTCATAGTCCCATCCATTACCAGGTTCAAGCTCTTCTGAACCTATCACTATTTCAGCATGGTCACGTAACTGATATGCCACTTCCAACATTCCCATAAGACAAGCATCAAAGCCAATAATATCAACTCTCTTATCTAAATCTACAAAAACCTCTTTTAACTCTAAATTATCAAGAAAATCTTTTGATTCATCATCAAAAAGAATAGATCTTGCCTCAGCAGTAGAGATTACTCTTGTAGGTTCTCCCCTCTCTACTTGATAAGCTTTCATAAGCCCTTCGATACGTTTTGTACGTAACTCTTGTGGGAAAAGAGAAGGTTGATTGCCTAATGTTGGATTTCTATTTACCAAACGCATGGTTGTAGCTGTTATATTATTATCATACCCGGGGAAAAGCTCATCTCGTGTGCCCCCTCCATGATTCCATAAAACCACAATATTTCTTTCTGCCTCATAGTTATCCATACCCCATTTCAAAAACTCTGTTAAAGTATTAGAGTCACCCGTATTGGTCTCCCCTAGATGAATAGTTTGTTCTTTTCTACCATGACGAATAACATAACGCTTCGTCCCAGCATCTCTCGCCTCTTTTGATTGGTCTTGCTGTACCAAAATAGTCAACTCTTCACCTGTATTATTTACTGCCATCATCTCTGAGATATCATCTGATCCAAATCTATCTAAATCATTATCCCCTGCTATAAAAACCATTAAATTTGTTGTCATATCATATCCTTTTTGTTACATTAAATAGTCCAACTACTTATATTCTATAACAATCTTCTTAATTTAAATATTAAATAAAAATCGAATATATATTCCAAATTTAATATAAAGTTTTTTTTTATTTTTTTCTAATATCGCTACTTTGTCTCTTTTTGCAACGCCTCTTCCATCTCCAATACCTCCAGATAGCGTTCGCTTATCTCTTCATACTCTGCTTCTAGTTTTTTGAGCTCCTCAGCTACAGTGACCAAGCCACGCTCTTGGTAACAATCGGGATCGTAGAGGCAGGTGGTTATCTCCTCTATTTGAGCCTCTAATTTTTCGATGAGATCAGGGAGACGCTCTAGATCTCGTTGGTCTTTGTAGCTTAGTTTGGTTGGCTTTTGGGTTGGGGTTGGTTTAGGGGGAGAGGTTTTCTCCTTTTTGACAGTTTTTTCGATCTCATAGAGTTCATTGATATTTTTTTCGATCTCTAGGTATTGGCTATACGCTTGGTAGGACTCCTCGATGATGCCTTGACCTTTGAAGATAAAGAGTTTGGAGGAGATTTTGTCGATGAAGTAACGATCATGGCTGACGAAAATCAATGCCCCAGGGAAGTTGAGTAGTTTCTCTTCAAGTATATTGATGGTTTGAATATCGAGATCATTGGTAGGCTCATCAAGGATAAGACAGTCTACCTTTTGGGTGAAGAGTAGGGCTAATGCGACACGGTTTTTCTCTCCACCACTAAGCATACCGATCTTTTTGGTTAGGTACTCCTCAGGGAAAAGAAAGGATTTCATATAGGCAAAAACATGCATATTTCGCCCCATGACATTGACGATGTCACCCCCATTGGGACAGAAGATATCTATGATATTTTTCTCATCATTGAGCATCTCTCGATGTTGGTCAAAGTAGCCAATTTTGAACTCCCCTCGCTCTATCTTGCCTTGGTTGGGTTGGATTCTGCCAAGCAGGAGTTTGAGGAGGGTTGATTTGCCTGAGCCATTGTGACCAACTACGGCAATTTTGTCACGTTGGAGGATACGGGTAGTAAAGCTTTTGATTAGATCTTTTCCTGCGATACTATAGTGAAGATCCTCAATATCAAAGAGCATCTTTTTTCGGCTTATTCCCTTCTCCTCTCCACGGTTGAAGCTCTTTTTTTCTCTCTCTAGCTCTATCTTCATTTTGCGAATGAGTGTGGGATCTTTTTTGGCTTTTTCTCGAAGCTCAAAGACCCTAGCTTTTCGCCCTTGATTTCTAGTGAGTCGGGCTTTGACCCCACGACGTAGCCACTCCTCTTCGCGTTTGAGAAGTCTTAGCAGTGTATCATGACTCTTTGCCAAGCTCTTCATTCGCTCCTCTTTAAGAACCAAGTATTGATCGTAACCTCCTACATAAGAGACAATATTCATGTTTTCGATCTCAACAATACGGGTGGCAATGGAGTTGATGAAGTGTCTATCATGAGAGATAATTAGTAGCGTAAACTTCTCTTTGATCAGAATCTCTTCAAGGAACTCTACCATATAGACATCGAGGTGGTTGGTAGGCTCATCAAGAAGCAGAAGATCAGGTTTTTTAAGAAGGAGTGAGGCAAGTGCCACACGGCGTTGCTCTCCTCCTGAGAGGGTATTGACATTGCGATACTCATACTCTTTGAGTTTGAACTCTTGGAGGATGCGTTCAATCTTGTCATCAAGGTTCCATGCGTTGTGGTGATCAAGATAGTTGGTGATTTTGGCATGCTCTTCGAGAAGTTGGTTATTCTCATAATCTTCGGCAATTAATATAGAGAGTTGATCATATCGCTCTTTGGCAGCTTTGAGATCGGTAAGCTCATTCTCTATTGCATCTCGAACATTGAGTCCCTCTTGGAAGTGTGGATTCTGATCAAGGGTATCAATAACAATACGCTTATCGATGATTCGTTTGCCCTCATCTGCTTCGATTTGACCTGAGATGATCTTGATTAGGGTTGATTTGCCACATCCATTTTGACCAACAATAGCGACACGTTCCCCCTCATTGAGTTGGAAATCCACCCCCTTAAGAAGCTGTTTGACGTCGTAATTTTTGGAGATATTAAAGAGACTAATCAGTGCCATAATGATCCTTGGAATAAAGTGTGCTATTTTAGCGTATTACCCTTTAGGCTCAAACCAAAGGGTTACATCGATCGAATAAAGGTAGCGTAGATCTCCTCTAGCTCATGATCCTCTTTCTCCATTAAATCTGTATCTCCTCTTTTGATGCTCTCCTCTAGGACGGCGATACGTTTAATAAGATAGTGAAATATCTCACGGTTGACATCAGGAAGCATATCGTGTCTGAGCTTTTTGCCATCTGTAGTACAGGAGAGAATACGAGCAGGAATCCCTACCGCAGTCGCTTTGGGGGGAACATCTTTGACCACGACAGAGTTGGCACCAATTTTACACCCCTCTCCAAGCGTGATATTGCCCAATACTTTAGCCCCTGCACCAATAACCACATTATTCTCTACAGTGGGGTGTCGTTTGCCATGGGAGAGAGAGACTCCTCCAAGCGTAACTTGTTGATAGATCAAAACATCATCCCCTATCTCTGCCGTCTCTCCAATAACTACCCCTACACCATGATCGATAAAGACCCGACACCCAATAGTTGCCGCGGGGTGGATATCAACTGTGGTGAGAAACTGTCCCATTGCCGAGATAAACCGAGGGACAAAACGCCACCCTCGACGGTAGAGACGATTGGCAATACGATAGAAAAAGAGTGCCCATAGTCCAGGATAGTTAAAGAGTAGCTCAAAACCTGAATGTAGAGCAGGGTCATTGCGTTTGACATTTAAAAAATCTTCTTTGATAGTATGAAATAGAGTCAATATGAATCCTCGTAATTGGCTTGTATGGTCTTAAGATAACTATTTTCACTTAAATAGAGATAAAGTTTGCCCAACAATTTGTCTTTTTGATGAGCATTGATTAGTGGTGACTCTTCGAGTTGGCGTTTGAGCTGTTTGGCGATCTTGTGGGTATCATAATCGATATCATCAAGAACATCCATAAGATTTTGAGATTCGATAATATTCTCTATTCGATAATCGCCTTGATCATCAAAGGTAATGGTCGCTTCAGTTGGGTGGGTAAAGAGATTGTGTCGCATCCCCAATACCTCTTGGTAGGCTCCTGTGAGAAAAAAAGCAAGAAAATACTCCTCTTGTGTCACATCGATATCGTGTAGGTAGAGTGGTCTCTCTCGATTGAATTCGATCTCACCATCACTATCGCAGGTGATATCCCAAATGGTAGCAGGATTGGTTGGTTTGATGTGAAGTTTGTCAATAGGCATAACAGGGAAGTGCTGTTTTAGCCCCCAAAAGTCAGCCAGTGATTGAAATGCTGAGAAGTTGACAAGATACCGCTCTTGGATCTTGTCTTGAAGTTTCTGTAGCTCATTGTTCTCTTCATCTTTGAGTAGGTAGATCGATTTCTTGACGATGAGATTGACCAGTATCTCTGTATTGGATCGATCCTCAAGATCGATATACCCTAGATCAAAAAGAGTAAGGAGGCTCTCCATATGATCGAGGCTATCATGGAGATACTCTCTTGCATTGGTACGATTGAGTGCCTTCCATAAGGCATAAAGCTCTTCGATAAGTGGAGGATTTTGCTCTTTGAGACGGAGGCTCTTTTCGTGATACTCTTGAGAGAAGAGTTCAAGTACAGGAGCGATCAACACCGCATGGCTTGATGCGATAAATCGTCCCGATTCAGTAAAGATATCAGGCTCTTGAATCCCTTTACTTTTGGCAATCTCTTTCATCAAAAAGATCACGTCATTGGCAAACTCTTTGAGTGAGTAGTTTCGCTCTATGCTATGGCTATGTTGTGCATACTCCACCGCAAGTCCTCCCCCAATATTGACCGTATTGAGTGCCACTGCACCACGTTTTTTGAGGTCAGCATAGATATTTCCTGCCTCACGCAGGGCCTTTTTGAGAGGGGCGATATCACTCATCTGTGATCCAATATGAAAGTGAATCATCCAGAAATACTCCATTAGATTGTGTGATTGGAGTAGCTCATAGGTCTCAAGTAGCTCTGTCGAGGTAAGACCAAACTTGGAGCTATATCCTCCACTCTTTGCCCAGAGACCCACCCCTGAGCTATGGAGACGTATGCGTACCCCAATCTTGGGGATGATAGGGGTAGGAGATTGATGATTAAACTCCTCATTAACCTCAATAATAGTCTCAAGTTCTCCAATTCCTTCGATGGTAATGGTGATGTTGTGTCCCATATTTGCAGCAATAAAACAGAGAGAGATCATCTCACGATCTTTGAATCCATTGACCGTGATAGGAGAGCCAATGGGGGTGTGGGTAATGGCAAGGATTAGCTCCGCCTTGCTACCCGCTTCGAGTCCATAGTGGTACTCAGCAGAGACGCTCATAAGGGCATTGATGAAGTTGGGAAACTGATTGACCTTAAGAGGGAAGACTGCCTGAAACTTTCCTTGGTAGTCAAACTCCTCTTTGGCACGACCAAAAGCACCATAGAGTCTATCTATCTGCTTTTTGATCAGATGTGGAAAACGCAATAGTAGTGGTCCTTTGTAGCCTTTGGCACGAATGGATTGGGTAATTTCGAGCAGTGAGGGTTGCCTCTTATAATTGACATTGACGCTATTTTTTTTGATTATAAAGTTATTATCTGCCCAGATATCGATACCATAGTTTGACGGCATGGCTTACTCCCCAAAAATATTGGGGATATTATAGCAAAAGAGAGGGTTTGATTAGTTTAGCTCTACCTCTTCTGTGGTGGGAAGATTTATTTTTAGTTGGCTAATACCTCTGCCCTGCTTCTCTATCATGATTTGGGTTCTTATCTGCTCTTTTAGTAGTGGGGTGTGAGAGACAATACCGATACTTTTCTCTTTGATTTTTAGTTTAGAGAGGGTCTGAAGTACCTCTTTGAGACTCTCCTCATCTAAGCTCTCAAACCCCTCATCCAAAAAGAGCGTATTGATCTCTAACTCTTGATCTTTGAGTGTTGTAAGTGCCAAAGAGAGTGCCAAACTTACAATAAAGCTCTCTCCACCTGAGAGGGTGGATATCTCTCTGCTTTGGTTGGAGAAGTAGCGATCTTTGATCTCTAGTGCCAAGGTATCATTCTCTTTGTTGGCTAAGAGGTAGCGGTTGTTTAGTTTGCGTAGATAGCTATTGGCTAGATCGATGAGCTGATTCATGGTTAGGCTCTGTATATAATATTGATATTTTCTTCCATCAGGAGAGCCAATGAGTTGATTTAGCTCTTCTAACTCCTCTACATACTCCTCTTGCTCTTTGAGTGATAGTTGCTCCTTTTGGTACTTTTTGAGATACTTGTCATCTTTTGTGATTCTATGCTCGATTACCCCTAGCTCTTGGTTGATCTGTGCTAGTTTGATCTCTAATTTGTCTCGATCAGTCTCTAGTTGTTCAAGATTGAGAAGTTTAAGCTTCTGCTCTTTTTCTAACTTCTCCAAGAGATCAAAATAGCTCCTTTTTTTCTGTTTGAACTCCTCTTTGAGTTCTCTAAAGTGATCATATTGCTCCTGTTGCTCTTTGGACTTTTTTTGTAAGTCACTTAATACCTCATCGACCTTTTTATCCTCCAATATAGCAAAGCGTTTCTGTTGAAGTAACAAAATATCGCACTCCTGCATTGAGGCACGCTTTTTTAAGGAGAGCAGTGCCTCTTCGACATAACTTTTTTGGGCTTGATTTTGTATCTTCTCTCCTTCAAGAGGATGGATTGATTGTTGTATCTTTTTGAGTTCTGAAGAGATGCGTAGATAGTTCTCTCTTTGGTTGTTGAGCAGTGTAATTGAGTGGTTATCCAACTCTATATTATAGAGGCGTAGGGTCTTTATGAGATAGTAGCTTAACTCTTGGATTTTAAGTTTAAGCTCCTCTTGGCGTTGCTTTCGATGTTGATCTTTTTGCATCTGCAATCTTAGAGTAAGCAACGCTTCGGTTATCTCCTGTTTACGCTCTTTGACAAAATTCAACTCATCTCTTTGGTAGTAGAGACTCTGAAGCTCTTTTTGAATATTTTTTTGTTTTTCAACAAGTGAACCAAAATCCCCCTCAAGATGATGAAGGGTGACTGAGTTTTGACGATTCTTCTCTAACTCTTTGTCAAGTTGCTCTATTTTGGTATTTTTTTTGACAATCTCTTTCTCTTGTTGGTGTAGTTGATCTTGTAGCTCTTGGTGTCTTCTCTTTTGCTCATTAAGTAGTTTGGATGTTTTTGATGGTTCAATCTCCTCTTCAAAAAGGGGATGTTGCCTAGAACCACAAAGAGGACATGGCTCTCCTGCTTTGAGTTGAGATCGATCCTCTTTGTAGTTGAGAATCTTCTCCTCAATGGCTCTCTTCTCTTCGAGTTGTTCGATTAGTCCGTTGATATCGTTGATCTCTTTTTTAAGTTCGAGATTGATCTCTGTTAATCTGTTGATATCCTCTTTGAGAGAGGCTTGTTCTTTTAGGATCGCTTCTTTTTCTCTCTCTAGGGAGGCTCTCTCTTTGAGTTTTGTAATTTTATTCTCTAAGATTATATTTTGCTGTTCGATTTTCTCAAAATTTTTTGCTTTGATCTCTTTTTCCAAAGTGGCACTGCGTTGCTCTAGCTCCATCAACTCTTTGGCAAGTGGCTTGTCATCGAGTTGCTCCTCTTTTTGTGTGATCTGTTGCAACTCCTTTTGTAGGCGTAACCGTTCATTGAACTTGCTCAAAATAAGGGTATGGTTTTGTTGTAGGTGGGTGATATTAGAGAAACTACTTAGCTCTTTTTTGAGTAGGCTCTCTTTGATTCGTAGATGCGCAAGTTTCTCATCATTTTGTTGGATATTCTCTTGAATATTTTGCAACTCTTTTTCTACAGAGTGGATCTCATTTTGAATACTTTTGAGATTTTTTTGACTAAACTCTAGCTCATGATCAAGTAGCTTTGCCTCTTCAGCCTTCTTTTTCTCTCTGACTGAGAACTGTATAAAGTCGTGATACTCCTTTTCTTGAAACTGTTTGGAGACTAGTGTTTTTTGGAGTTTCTCTAGGGCATCTTTTTGCTTTTGTAGTTCAATGGTGGCACTATCAAAAGATCTCTTCTGATTGATACGATAGATCAATCCATTGAGATCATATTTTGACTGCTCCTTGGTAAGCTCTTTTGCTCTTCTTTCGAGTTCTTGACGCTCCTTTGGATCGAGTGGAGTGAGATGTCTCATCTCCTCTCTTCTTAGCGCTAACTCTCTTCTGGCTTGGGTTGCTTTTTGGTAAACCTTTTGGGAGATATCGGCATAGAGTTTAGTAGGGTTGATCTGCTCTAGTAGCTCAAGTCGCTCTGTTGTGGAGGCATAGAGAAATCTATAGAAGAGTCCTTGTGGCAAGACAATAGTATGACTAAAGGCATTGAAGTCTAAACCAATAAGCTCTTCTATTCTCTTTGAGACCTCTTCTTCTCCTTGAGCGATAAGTTGATCCTTTTGAAAAAGATATCTCTCTATATGGGTGGTTTGATGCTTTTGGGTAATCTCTGTTCTGCATCGATAGGTCTGTTGATGTTGCATAAACTCCACCTCACAAAAAGCATCCTCATGACCGCTAGTAATACACTGTGCTATCTCCTCTCCCAATCGATGGCTCTTGGCATAGAGTGCTAGGGTGATGATATCTAGTAGGGTACTTTTGCCAGATCCTGTTTTGCCAACAATAGCAAATATGCTATCTTTGAAGTGTTCTTCTCTCAAATCAACGCTACTCTCCCCCTTTAGAGAGTTGATATTTTTGCTTTTGATTGTTAATATTCTCATTTTATCTCTTTTAGAATTTGATCATAAAGTTTTTTGAGTTTTGTCTGTTTTATCTGCTCTTTCTCTCTAATCAATTGGATAAAAATCTCTCTGCTTTTCTCTTTTTTGTGCTTTATATTATGTTTGTTCATATCTCTATATAACTTTTTTGTGGGATTTTATCCTACTTTTTGTTAAATAAAAAGGTGCTTTGTGGAGTAAGCAATAGATTTTAACTTTTCATTAGATACATTTGCTATAATAATCCAAATTTAAGCCTTAGGGAGAAGAGATATGAATATTTTTGACGATGATGATGCATTTGTAGGAACACCAAAGAGTAACTATTTTGCTATTGCTAGGAGTGCCAATCAAAATATTGTTGAGATGGAGTTGGATAAGATGTTTAGACGTTTTGCTGTAGCAGAGAAGATTCTTGAAGAGAGAGGGCTTGAAGAGGAGCATGAGCAGTTGATGCGATCAATGGTTATGGACAAAGAGTTAGATGATCGAACCAATAGCATCTATATAGAGCTTGTAGGTAACATTGTTACTCAGTGTGAATAGAGTTTTGAAGATAAGGATGCAGAAGTGATAGAGGCGGTTGAGAGAAAAATAGAGCAGTATATTGCTCAGCTTGATGATGCTTATGTATCTTCACTTTATCAAAAATTACCCCATGGAAAACGGCTTAGAACCAAACTGATTCTCAAAATTGCAGGTAATAATCTACGGGTTATCAAGACAGCTGCAACAGTAGAGATGATTCATGCTGCTAGTCTGCTTCATGATGATGTAATCGATGATGCTACTACCCGAAGAGGTAAGATATCTATTAATGCTAGTGAAGGTAACAAACGGGCTATTATGATGGGGGATATTCTCTACTCCAAAGCTTTTTTTGAGTTGATTAGTATTGCTCCTGAGGTGGCAAAAGTGATCTCAAATGCCGTTGTTCAGCTCAGCTTGGGTGAGTTGGCAGATGTAGAACTCTCCATACGCTTTCATACCAATCGTGATGCCTATCTTAAGATGTTGTACCAAAAGACCGCCTCTTTGATGGAGGCATCTGCTGAAGCGGCGGCTATTTTGGTGGGTAAACCTCGTGAAGCCTATCGTACCTATGGTCGCCATTTGGGTATTGCTTTTCAGATGATTGATGATATCTTGGATATTACCTCTGATTCTCAAACATTGGGCAAACCTGCTCTGCATGATTTTCAAGAGGGGAAAGTAACCTTACCCTATATGTATCTCTATGAGGTTTTAGAGACAGAGGATCGAGAGTATCTTACCTCTTTGCACCGTAAACACCTAAGCAGTGATGAAGCAGCATGGATCAAAACAGCCATGGCAAAGCATCATATCATCGAAAAGGCTTATGGTGAGGCAAAGGGACTAATTCATGAGGCGATTGCTCTCATGGAGGCACAAGGGGAGCATGATCTCTCCCATATCGCCAAAGCAATGATCGAAAGAGAGTTTTAGATGTCCTATCAAGTTGTATCTTTTAATCACAAAAATTGTGAGCAGATTGATCGAGAGAAATTAGCCTTCCCCTCTGAGCAAGAGATCAAAGAGATGCTAGATAAGCTAACTGGTTTTGAGTTTATCGATGAGGCATATATCGTCTCTACTTGTAATCGGGTAGAGATTGTGGTGGCTACTAGAGATGCTTTTTCTAGTTATCATGCTATTTTGGGGCTATTGAGTATCAAGTCTGGATTGAGTTTCTATGAACTCAAATCGATAGGAGGACGCTATGATGATGCGGAGGCGATCTTTCATATCTTTTCGGTGGTCTCCTCTTTGGAGTCATTGGTTATTGGAGAGTCTCAGATTACAGGTCAAGTCAAAGATGCCTATCGTCTCTCTTTTCATAACAACACTGCCAATCGTAAACTCAATCGGGTCATCTCCTATGCCGTCAAGTGTGCTGCGGAGGTTCGTAATGTTACCAATATCTCTAGGCATCCTCTCTCTATCGCCTCAGTAGCTGTAAGCCAAGCCCATAAGATCTATGGTGATAATATCTCTGGGATGGTAGCTGTCATTATTGGAACAGGTGAGATGGGGATGATTGCAGCTAAGAACCTTTTGCGTTTGGATTGTGATGTGTTACTCCTTGGACGAGACAAAAAGAGGCTAGAGCAGAAGGCAAAAGAGTTAGGAGAGAATGTTTGGGTAGATACGATGGATAACCTCCATAAATACCTCAACCGATATCGTCTGCTCTTTTCTGCAACCTCATCAAGTGAGACGATTATCAAGCCATCAATGATAGAGAGTGATAATCTCGATCGTGTTTGGTTTGATATGGCAATCCCTCGTGATATTGATGATATGGGATTAACCAAACTTCAACTCTTTCGGATAGATGATCTCAAAAGCATCTCCAAGGAGAACTATGCACTCAAGCAGGAACAGGCAAATCGAGCTATTGAGATTGTCGAGAGGTATCGGGATGAGTTCTATCGTTGGTTGCGTGCTTTATCGATTGAACCTGTAATCAAAGAGATGAGGCTACAGGCAAAAGAGGCAATAGCAAGAGAGTTAGATAGAGCGATCCAAAAAAAGTTTGTACCTGCTAAGTATCGAGAGAATATGCAGAAGATGGCAGAGCAGATGTTTAACCGTTTTTTGCATGATCCCACAAAAAATTTACGTCACTGCTCTTCACAAGTAGGTTCTACAAAACGTGTGGATGCGATCAAAGATATTTTTAATATTGTCAATAATGAACAGAATATTACAAAATATAAAAGTGAACACCATATCAAAGATTATAACTAAAACAAAAAAGGTAACAAGATATGCGTATAGATAAGTGGTTGGCTTCGGTGAATCTCATCAAGCGAAGAACCATCGCCTCGGATATGGTCAAGAGTGGGGTGGTCTTTGTCAATGGGCTTAAAGCCAAAGCGAGTAAAAATGTTGCAATAGGAGATACCATTAGGATTGAGTATCTCAAAGGGGCAAAAGAGTATGAAGTGCTACAGATTCCCACAACCAAAACCATCCCAAAGAGCAAAAAAGAAGAGTATGTCAAAGAGATCTAAAGCATCTCTCAAATATAGGAGAATAGTGTGAAAATCAAAGAAGAGTTTGAAAAGTTATTTGGTAATACGCTTGAGCCCAAAGAGGCGAGAGCATTTCTTGTTGGGCTTTATGAAAAAGGGGAGTCTTATGAGGATATTGCTACTGCGGCATCGGTGATGCGAGAACACTCGATCAAACTGCCCATATCAGAAGCATTACAATCTCAAGCGATTGATGTGGTAGGTACAGGGGGAGATAAGAGTGGAAGCTTCAATATCTCTACAACAGTCTCTTTGTTGTTATCCTCCTTGGGTTCTGTGGTTGCCAAACATGGCAATCGTAGCATCACCTCCAACTCAGGCTCAGCTGATGTTTTGGAGGCGTTGGGTATCAATCTTGATCTTACGCCAACGCAACAGATTTCGATGTTGGAGGAGACGGGATTCTGTTTTATCTTTGCGATGAATCATCATCCTGCAATGAAACATATTATGCCAATACGCAAATCGATTGAGCATCGAACGATTTTTAATATCCTAGGTCCACTAAGCAGTCCAGCAGGAGCCAAAAAGTATCTCTTGGGAGTCTTTAGCCCTGAGTATATTGAACGCATGGCAAAAGCACTGCTTGAGCTAAAGGCGAGTAGGGCTTTTGTGGTGAGTAGTAATGATGGGATGGATGAGATTAGTTTGGCATCTACTACAGAGTTTGCTTATCTTGATGGTGGGATTCTCTCTTATGGTACGATTGATCCTCAATCCTTTGGTTTCCAAAAGGCAACAAAAGAGGAGATCATGGGAGGAGATGCTATCCAAAATGCTCAAATCACACGAGATATTTTCGCAGGTGTGGCAACCAAAGCTCAGAGAGATATTGTCCTTATCAATGCAGGTTTTGCTCTCTTTGCAGATGGCAAAACACGAGACATTCAAGAGGCATTTGAGATGGTTCGAGAGGCTTTGGCAAGTGGACGAGCTGCTGCACATCTGCAAAAAATTGCAAAACTCTCCAATGCACTCTAAAGAGTAAGCGAGGCGTTATGAGAGAGATTATCGTATCAGAAGAGGATCTGGATAGAGTGGTTGGTTATCTTGAAGAGAGTATTCCAAAAGATGCCATTGTTTTTTTGTCAGGAGATCTCGCCTCAGGCAAGACAACCTTAGCTCAAGCCATCGCCAAATCCAGAGGAGTAACCGAAGCAATCACCTCTCCTACCTTCTCTCTACAGCAGTGTTATGAGAAGGATCTTTATCATTATGATCTCTACCGTATTGAGCCAAAAGCTTTTATGGAGCTTGGGTTGTTTGAGGAGTTTGACAAAGCGGGATGGCACTTGGTTGAGTGGGGGGATGAATCGCTTAAATCATTCTTGATCTCGGCAGGGTATGATCTCTATATTGTAACGATTACTCCTTTTGAAGATCGACGAAAATATAGCATAAAAAAGGGTAAATAGTGCAACACACACTTGAGGCAAAACATCTCTCTAAAACCATCAAAAAAACAAAAATCATCCATGATGTCTCTGTTCGGGTTGCTTCTCGTGAGATTGTGGGTCTGCTTGGACCCAATGGCGCAGGGAAGAGTACCTCATTTTATATGATTTGTGGTATTACGGATGCCACAAGTGGTAATGTCTATCTTGATGGAGAGGATATCACTGGTTTCTCATTGAGTCGACGTGCAAAGTTGGGGATTGGTTATCTGCCTCAGGAGTCTAGTATCTTCAAGGATCTAACTGTCGAAGAGAACCTTATGATGGCAGCTCAAGCGATGAGGCTTGATTCTAATTTGGCAAAGGAGAGAATAGAGGATCTTCTAAATCTTTTTAATATTGAGCCGATTCGTAAACGTTATGGTGTGCAACTTAGTGGAGGAGAGAGAAGACGGGTAGAGATCGCTCGGGCATTGGTGGCTCAACCAAAATTTCTACTTCTTGATGAACCCTTTGCAGGGGTTGATCCTATCTCGGTTGAGGATATTCAGCAGATTATCAAACAGCTCATTGATCTGGATATGGGGGTACTTATTACCGATCATAATGTACGAGAGACTTTGGGAATTTGTGATCGAGCCTATGTTATGCGAAGTGGAGAGATGCTTGCTATTGGAACAAGTGAAGAGATCATGCAAGATGAGAATGTACGGAAGTATTATCTTGGAGAGAATTTTCATTTTTAGTTGTATGTCTCTATTAAATAGGATAATTTTACTCTTTTTATGATATGATCACTCTATGAAAATAGAGACAATTATTGCCAAGAATCAAGACAAAACCATTCTCTTTTTAGGAAGAGTCCCCCATTTTACTCCTCAAGAGCTACAAAATTTTTTGAGTGATCAGGGGATGAAATATGCCAAAAGATATAGAGAAGAGGAGGATATTGCTCTTTTGGTACTTAGCAGTATGATGACCCCACTAGAGGAGCAGATATCTTATAATCTTTATAATCTTGGTATTCCTGATATTACCCTAAGTGAGTTTGAATCCTATTATGCTCAGCATATTAAACCAAATACTCTATTGATGTCACTCAAACTCTCTAACGATCAAGCGAGATTGAGACGACTTCTTCAAAATGAAGCATTTAGTGATGAAGTTTATCTTAAGCTCTTTAGAATATTTGATTGGCAAGATGATGGGATTCATGAGAGTGATGCCAATCGTGATGTGACGATTACTTTTGTTAGGCGATTTTACTCCCCTGATGGGTTTCGTGACCCTGCAATGGTCTACTCTCCTGCAACCGTGATGAATATTGCGCAAGAGAGTAGTGATCCTGAAGTGCTTGATGCAATTTTGACCATGCCAAACCATGAGATCAAAGTGAGTCGATATGAGATTAAGCGTCCCAAAAATCTACGAGAGAGAGTTGCTTTTAATGAGGCAGTATCCCAAAAGAGTATCAAACATTTGATGGGATATCACAATCCATCTATTGATTATTTCCTTGCTGCAAACAGTGCATTATCCCCTACTACACAAAGAGAACTCTATGGTCGTCTTGATCATGAGGGGAAGTTTATGTTGGCACATAACAGAAATCTTACGGATGATCTCTTTGAAGCGATGCTTGAAGAGGGAGATGAGATAATCAAGAGACTACTTCGATATCAGCCAATGAGTCTCTATCGTTTGGAGTTGGTTATGGATGAACCTCTGATTCTGTATCTTGGACAAAATAGAGAGATTGAAGATTTTGTGGATATCTTGCTAGAGCTAGATAACAGAGAGCTAGATTTTCAGCTTGCTACCAATGAGGCAGTAAAATTGGAGAGACTTGAGATGCTTTATTACAAATATGGTACCGATATTATCCCTCTATTAGTAACCAATCCAAACCTATCCAATAGACTTTTTGAAGAGTTTTATCACTATGGGGATATTGATACTACTCATGCCCTTGCTCTAAATAGATCAACCCCCAAGGAGATTCTCTCTGAGCTTTGTGAACGCAATGATCGAGAGCTTAATCGCCTACTTGCCTCCAACCCCTCAGTAGATATCAAGTACCTTAGAGCTTTTCAGCTTGATCCCTCTCTTGTACGGATATTAGCAGATAATGAAACTTATGGCAAAAGTGTACTGCAAGGGTTGGGATTATAGACTCTACTTACCTACTCTTCTTTTGTAACTCGCTCGACTCTATTTCTAAGATTCAGTTTAGGTTGTTCCCTAACCTTTTCTTTTAGGTCAACTATCTTCTCTTCTGCTCTTTTAATAATAACTGGTGTACGGTGAGATATCTCTGGTGTCTTAAAAATAGAAAGTTTTATCTGATCTTTAATATTTTCAACAAAACCTTTTGGTGCATACTTTGAGTACTTTTTAAGAATCTCATTTAGAACCTTTCTCTTTGTAACAAAATTATTCATTGAATGTATATTTTTTTCTAAAAGAAGTGTAATATCTGGAAGGTGATGAAATTTAGGTTTTAGTCTATTTGCATAGCTAAACAAACGCAGTGCATAGCTATACTCTTTATCCATTAATGCTTTAAATCCAGCTTTTTCATATTTTAGAGTTTTTGCTAAAATATGTTTTTTCTTTGCCTCTTCCTCCTGTCGTTTTTTTTCAGCCTCCTTCTGGGCTTCACGCAGACGTGCTTCTTTCTCTTTAGCAAGTCTATCTTTTTCATCTGCTACTCTTTTTCGTTCGGCTTCCTCCTTAGCTTTAATCTCTTGTTGACGTTTTATTTCTGCCTCTTTAGCCTCTTTTTCTTTGGCTAAAATTTCTGATTTTTTGGGATCTTTTGGAGTTAAAGCAGTGTATGCACCAAAGCCAACACCCAAAACAATAGCCAATGCAATGAGATACTTAACAACAGAAGAGTTACTCTTTGGTGTAGAGTTTAGCGTTGTGCTTTCTCTCTGTTTTGGTGCTTCATCTTTTGTACCACTAACTGGTTCAATAATAGCTCTTGGTTTTTCAAAAAGTCTACTTGGAGCATCTTTCCAAATCTCCTTTAGATTGACGATATCAATAGCATAGCCAATATCATTACCCTCTTTGTTACTAATCATCGCAATAACATTTCCAGAACTCTTACAGATAACAGGTGAACCACTATTCCCTCTATCAAAAGTAAAGCCATCATTTGCTTTAATTTTACGGACATTATAATAAGCCTCCTCCTCTTTTGAGTGGAGTTCAATTAGTTCCTGATAGAGGGTTGCCCTAATCTGCTTCTTTTGTATTAAACTTCGATTAAAATGGCTAAAACCAATCACCTCAACATCAAGTTGGTCACACTCTTTGGTCTGTAAAGGGAGAGGTTCTAGGTGAAGTTTTGAGACATAAAGCACAGCCATATCAATAAAACCACCTTTTGCAATGACTCGTGCTAAGACATTTTCCACAACTGGTGTCTCAACATCATCTAAAACATGCTGACAGGTTAAGAGATAGACTCCTTTTTCATCACTATCAATAACAAAACCCGTTCCAAAACTATTATTGGAAACACTCTCAATATTGACAATACTATCTCTCATCTTTTACCTCCTTTAGCGTATTAAGCTTTTCATTTATCTCTGATTTTAAATAGGTTTGATTCTCTTGGTAAACAGTTTGTAGTAGTTTTGCAAAAGAGTTTCCTTCTCGTATCTCTTGCACTTCAACTACCAAAGTATAGGGAACATTTTTCTCAAGAGGTACAGAGATCCATGAAGATTGATAGGTTGTATCATAGCCACTCTCTGACTTAAAGTTGTAAAGTTCATTTGGATTGAGTGCATAGAAGTGTAAGAAGTTTTGAAAAGTTAAGTTTTCTATATTTAAAGTAGTCTTTCCTACAGGTACAAATGCAAAGGCTAAAACAAGCTCAGTAATCTTGTCACCTTCCCTATCTAAACCGTGGTAGTAGTAACTTCGTGGTTGAAAATATATGGCTGAATTATCTTTGGCGCTAATAATGTCTATCTCAATCTGTAGCTCTTTATCTCCTATACAGATGGCTTGATTTCTACTCTTTTTCTCTCCATCTCCAAAGAGTTCTCCTTTTGCCTCTATATTGGTTGCAAAATTACCACGCACAATCGTAATTTGGCTTGGTAGAGAGACTTTTATTGGATTTAAGATGTCAAAATTTCGTTTTACTGTTGTTTTGGTTACATCTTTTTTAGCAAACTTATTAATACTCTCAGAGACAAGCTTGAACCCCTCATCAATTATTTTAGGTGTTGCATTGGCAATCATACTAATAGCCATACCTTGTACACCTAAAGCTGTAGAGAGTATGGAGGTGTTAAACGATTTTGTTTTACTAAAAGAGATACTTTTTGTTTCTGGAACTTCTGGAAGATAGTTCACAAACATTTTTGTGGGATAGACTTTTCTACTATTGCTAAACCAACTCATAATTTCTCCTACTAATAACATTTTTGAATTAGCTAAGGCTAGTTCTGTAAATTTGATCTTGAAAATCTTACCTATTTTTAGACTTCTGTGACCATAAATACTCTGTCAAACTCAAGTTAATAAATATACTTATTTTATTATAACTTAGATAGGGTATTTCATAAAGAACTAAAGAGAGATTTTTTAATTTTTATTGAAAAAAATATCTAATAGTTTATTTTTACAATATAAAACAATAAAAATAAACTTTTTAAAATAATTTGTAGGAGTAGCCTTATCTCCCTACCTTTATTATCAGTTGTTTTAGCACACTAGAGAAGATATAGCTGTTTATAATTCGAGGATTTAATCTTGTAGAGAGCACTATAAACTTATTGATGAGTCCTGGAATATAAGTGCTTCTGCACCCTAACATCCATAGACCATATTTTGCTACACGTTGTGGAGACATGGACCAAAAAATAGTTTTACTATTTGAACGTTCTTGAAAACCAGATTTGACAGGTCCCACTATCATCGCAAGTACATTGATATTGTCTTTTTTTAGTTCTCGTGTAAGTCCCTCAGCCAATAAAAGGTTATGTGCTTTAGTGGCGTTGTAGTTTGCCCACTTTGAAGTGCCTACTAACGCCATAATAGATGATAAAAATATAATACCACCACGTTTTTTCTCTTTCATCTTTTTTGCAAAATAGTGGGTTAATTGGAGAGGTGCTTTAACATTAACATTAAGCATATCTAATTCATCAGTCAAGCTATTCTCTGTAAACTCCCCACTTAAGGCATATCCTGCACTATTGATTAACAGACCCACCTCTAGGTGACTACACTGGGAGATAACTTTATCTATCTCTTCATTTTTGCTAAGATCAGCAACAATCACTTCTGTTTTGACATTTGTATTCTTTTCTAGTTCCAAAGAGAGCGTTGTTAACGCACTTTTATCTCTCGCTATTAAAATAGTATTGATACCCTTTTGTGCAATAATCTGAGCCATCTCTCTGCCAATGCCACTACTAGCACCTGTAATGACAGCCCATTCTCCAAATTGTTCTTTTGTTAATTTTTTCACTTTTAACTCCCAACACCTGCACTATGAAGCAAGAATAGGTATACCTCTTTTGACTCCTATCTAAAATCAATGCGTTCTATTTTCCAACTCTTTGATAGATTATCTGAGAAATCTTGATTGATGATGTAGTTTTTACCATCAGCTGTTAGAGCTACGGTTGTACTTGGGGTTATCTCTTTGGCGTGAACCACTTTTGCCGATTTCCAATTATCTGAACTTGATAGCTCCATCAAGGTATTTCCACCAGCTCTTTTTTGGTTATTGGTTACACCTACAACCTTTCCTTTTGGAGTGATAACCATCCCATCAAATCCAGAAAATCTAGCATCTGAGATATCCACTACTGTAGTTGATTTAGGGTTGTTTAGAGGAATTTTAGCCAAACCGTAGTTTGCGTAGAGTCCTTTATCGTTGACGCTTAGTAGCGAGACCAAAAGATAACCATCAGGATGAACATCTAACCCATTTGGTCCACCTGTAATAGCTAAACTGTTTTTCCAAAAGAGTGTCGCTTCTCCATTCATATCTACTTTATAAATAACCTTTGCATACCAATCAGAGATATAGGCATTACCCTGATTATCAACAGCTATATCATTAGCAAAGTAGGCTTTTGCATTAGGCACTAAGGAGGATAGGTTAATCTCTTTTTCTAAAACACCAGTTTTAAGGTTATAAACTCTTAGAAATGAGACCCCTTTTGTCTTCTCATCTTTATCCATTATCTCCATTCCATTAAACCCTGCAACCAAAAGTCTGTTGTGTTTGTAGTCAATTTGAAGACCTGCTGTAGAGAGAGGAAATTTCTCTCCCTTTGTAAAGGCTTGATAGCTTCCATCAAAGTTGACTTTTATAATAGGCATTGCATTGAGCGATGAGAGCAAAAAGGTATTGTCATTTTTATCATACTCTATCCCCTCTGGATTTTGTGCTATTCCATCTATAGCAATAACACTTGGAGTAGAGATTACACTGCTACTACAAGCACTCAACATAAGTGATGTGCCAACAACTAACAACTCCAAAGCTCTCTGTTTAATCATTCTTCTCATCTATTATTCCTTTTTTGGGAAAAGTATAATAAAATTTAGCCTCTTCTATGTTCTCAATCTTGCTATATTTTTTTGACAGGTAGATAAAAGGAGATAGTTGACGCATCATCTAAGATTGTTTCAAAACAGAAGAGACGGTGTGGTTTATAGCCATGACGAGGCAACCAGCTAAGATAGAGATACTCCCATATCTTGGCTATATCTGCACTCTTCTTTGGAATGGTTAAAATAGCATAGGTCTCTGACTCAATTGTCTGTTTGGGTAGCAACTTATCAAACTTACCATTATCTACAACATACCCATAATCATACCGACAGTGCTGATTGGGTGTAATGTGTGGGTTATCCCATGAGATACCGATATAGGTTTTGTTGGGATGTTTTTGGGCTATCTCTTTCTGTTTTTTTACTACATTCTCATGACTATATGCTCCAAAACTTCGATAATAAACCATAGAAAAGCTCTCTATATATTGAATCTTCACCTTATATTTTGCTATCAGTTGAGGGTCATCTACCACAATACCTGCACAACCTCTCTTCTCTTTGTAGGTAGAGGGAGAGACTCTATAGTAGGCTTTAAATGCTGTAGCAAAACTTTGAGAACTTGAAAAGCCACAGCTTAAGGCTATATCTCTAATGGTTCTCTCTTTATAAAAAACCAACAAAAATGCCGAATGCTCCAAACGAATACGCTTAGTAAACGATGCCAAAGTCTCTCCTGTGTACTCTTTAAAGATACGATGAAAATGAAACTTTGAAAACCCAGCAATAGATGCCACCTTCTCTAGGTCAGGAGAGAGTGTCATATTTTCAACAATATAATCAATGGCTCTGTTAATGAGTTTTTGGTTGGTTTGCATAGTTTGCATAGCTTAATAGTCTACTTCCCCAATCCAAAAACATTAGAGAGCGTATTAATATAATTAAAATACCCAGTAATCGCAATCGCTTCAACAATTTCTACTTCACTGTAACCTGCATTTTTAACTGCGTCAATATCAGCTTGGGTTGTTTTGTAGTTCTCTTTAGAAGCCCCTTTAAGACAGAGACGAAGCAATGTTTTTTCGCTCTCTTCACAATCAATAGCATCGACACCATTGAGCGTATCTTCTACCTCTTTTTCACTCATTCCCAACATCTTGGCGATGTTTTTATGCACATCGACACACATGGTACAGTTGTTTTCAAGTGAGACCAAAAGAGCGATTCTCTCTTTGGTACTGTAGGGCAAAAGTGTCTCTTTGAGCAGATAGTTTTGCACCATATTGTCTGTAGCTGTGTAGATTTTTTCATCTAATGCCAAAAGCTCAAATATCTCACCTAATTTTCCTGTTTTTTCTAAAATAGGCTCTGCTTTTGCTTGAATCTCTGGACTCATATCTTCGTATTTACAGAGTTTGATGTATGCCATCTGCTCTCCTTTTATTTTTAAACTGAACTTAAGAACTTTTGATATAAATTATCAATATATTCCCACCACTAATGAAACTCACAACAAACTTTTCAAACTGACTATTAAACCACTTGTAAGTTCTAAGAAGTGATATATATAAGCTAAAGTAGATGCCAAGAAAGTGCTTTTATAGCAAATATTGTAGCAAAAAAATCAATAAACCTACCTAAATGACCACTTACAAACTTCTACTAATTTCTAAACATTTAATACCAAAAACTATTTTATTAGAATAAAACGATACAATAACGCAAAAAGATAAATTTGCGTCAAAGGGGTATCATGGCAAAATCTCGCATCGAAAAGGCTCCTGTTTATTTTGATATCAATCAACTTCCAATCATGATGATGAAACTCCAAGAGAAGAGTTATCTCATGGAGTATTTCTCTGAAACTGATAAAAAGGGTCGCTATCTCTATTGGGATCAATTTAAGTGGCGTGTCCCCAAAGAGCATGATCCCAAAGAGGCATGGTTGGTAACCAAATGGGTACGTTTTACCAAGCGTAAACCAATAGAGCTTTGTGATGCCAAAGGAGAGGCATTTCACTACTGTCTTCCCGATTCACTACAAGCCAAGCTCTATAAGATTGCCAAACTCTCAGGAGAGGGAACACCCAACAACTCCATCCAACAGAAGTATCTTATCTCTTCACTTATTATGGAAGAGGCGATTAGCTCTGCTCAGCTTGAAGGGGCATCAACTACCCGACGTATTGCCAAAAAGATGCTGGTTGAGGAGCGAAAACCCAAGAGTGAAGATGAGCAGATGATTCTCAACAACTACCTCTTGATGAATGAACTCAAATCACTCAAAGATGCCCCACTCAGTATTGAGATGATTCGACACTTTCACGCTATTGCTACAGAGGGAACACATCAAAATGGGGTGATTGCAGGGGAGTTTAGAGGGGATAACGAGATTGTCATCTCTGATGGTGTGGATGGAGAGATTCTTCATCAACCTCCAAGTTTTGATCAGATTGAAACTCGACTTGAAAAGCTCTGCAACTTTGCCAATAGCAACCACTCAGGAGATGAGGGAAGTAGCTTTATTGATCCCATTGTCAAAGCGATCATTTTACATTTCATGATAGGGTATGAACACCCTTTTGCTGATGGCAATGGACGAACTGCTCGGGCGATTTTTTATTGGTTTATGCTCAAAAATGGCTTTAGTTTTTTTGAGTATCTCTCCATCTCAAAACTGCTCAAAGAGGCACCCATTCAATATGGAATGGCGTATCTCTACAGTGAGATAGATGAGAATGATTTGACCTACTTTCTCTACTATCAAGCAGATATTATTCTACGTGCTATGGATGAGCTTTTTGATTATCTCAATGCCAAGAGTCGAGAGTTTGAAGAAGTTTTGACTCTTTTAGAGGATTCTAATATAGGAGAGAAACTCAACTTTATCCAAAAAGATATTGTCAAAAAAGCGATGAAAAATCCTGGTAGAATCTTTACTGTCAAAGAGATTACAAACGACTATGACATCTCCCTAAATACTGCTAGAAAATATCTCAAAGCACTCTCATCACTAAAGATATTAGCACCACTCAAAGAGGGACGCAGTGTCAACTATATAGCCCTTGCCAAGATACGAGAGGTTCTCCAACAATGATGAGAGTAGATAAGTATTTGACTCAAGAGGGTCTCTTCGAGAGTCGCAATCGTGCCTTGGATGCGATCAAAAGAGGAAAGGTCTTTGTCGATGGGAGAGTCGCCAAGCCCTCTACCAAATGTGATAAAAATTCCAATATTGATATCGATCAGGAGAAGTTCTATGTCAGTCGTGCAGCTAAGAAGTTGGCATATTTCTTGGATGATTATCCTCTCAAACTCAATGGAAAAAGAGCATTGGATATTGGCTCTAGTACAGGGGGATTTGTACAGATTTTGCTTGAGCAAGGAGTAGACTCTGTGACTGCTGTGGATGTGGGATCAAATCAACTCCACCACTCACTGCGAGAAGATCCACGATTGACTCTTTTTGAGGAGACTGATATACGAATCTTTCGGAGTGATTATCCTTTTGAGGTAGTTACTTGTGATGTCTCTTTTATCTCTATTCTTCAGATTATAGAGGATATCGATCGCCTCAGTAACAAGGATATGATCCTACTGTTTAAACCACAATTTGAAGTCGGGAAAGATGCCAAACGCGACAGCAAAGGGGTGGTGGTTGATCTAAATGCCATCGATCAAGCAATCGAGAGATTTGAGAGTAGCACAAGGAGATTTGGCTGGGAGTTATGCTATAGTACGCCTTCAAAACTGGCAGGTAAATCTGGTAATATTGAAATTATTTATCACTTTAGAAAATAGGTAAGATTGTGTCGTATCAAAACAGTATAAAATCCATTGCTATTGGTTCCTTTGACGGTGTGCATTTGGGACATCAAGCTCTTATTGCAAGAGCGGAAGCGGTAGTGATTATCGAGCGTAATCGCTCCGTACTTACACCAGGATATCAGCGGGTAGTTCAGATTCAAAAACCCTCTTTTTTCTACCATTTAGAGAAGATCAAATCTCTCTCGGCTAGATCATTTATCAACAAATTAACTCATGACTTTCCACAGCTCAAACGCATTGTGGTGGGGTATGATTTTGAATTTGGTCACCAAAAAGAGGGAGATACAACCCTACTCAAAAAACTCTTCAAAGGAGAAGTTGAGGTGATTGAAGAGGTTAAGTATGAGCAGATCTCTATCCACTCACGTTCAATTAAAGAGTTTATCAAAAATGGGGAGATCAGCTTTGCCAATAACCTACTGGGTCGTCCCTATACCATCAAAGGAGAGGTGATAAGAGGACAGGGATTGGGCAAAAAAGAGTTAGTCCCAACGCTCAATCTCAAAGTAATAGATTATCTTCTTCCCAAAGAGGGAGTCTATGCTACCCAAACCAAGATTGGGAATATGTGGCTTTCAAGTATCAGCTTTTTGGGACATCGTCTCAGCACCGATGGTCTATTTGCAATCGAGACACACCTCATCGATCAAACCATTGAGCAGGTCAAAGGAGAGGTAGAGATCAAATTTATTGCCTATATCCGTGCAAATCAAAAATTTGAAACACTAAGCCAACTCAAAAGTGCTATTGCTCAAGATATCCAACAAGCCAAAGAGTCTCTCCTTTAGCGATAGTCTCCTTATTTTTTATTGATAGCAATATTGTTATAGAGTATATCAAAAAATGAGACAATAAGCTGTATAAAGAGTGTAGCACCAATAAAGGTATGCGCTAGGCTTTTATGACAATGCCCTAGCCACCAACTCATTAACAACCTTAGGGTTCCCTTTCCCTTTGGTAGCCTTAAGTACTTGCCCCACAAAGAACCCAAGCAGTTTCGTATTTCCACCTCTAAACTTCTCCACATTCTCAGGATTTTTGGCAATCACCTCATCAATAATAGGCAAAAGCACAGCAGGGTCACTTATCTGTACCAAGCCTTTAGAGGCTACTATCTCTCTTGGGTTTTCTCCTCTCTTGTTCATCTCTTCAAATACCTGTTTGGCTATCTTGCTAGAGATAAGCTCGTCATCTATCATTTTGACAAGCTCGGCTATATCTTTGGCAGAGAATTTTAGCTCATTTATCTCTTTTTGTTTTAGCTCTCTGGCTACATCGTTGGTGACTATATTGGCAATGCTTACAGGAGAGTTTAGTGCAAGTAGTGCCTCTTCATAAAAAGAGGAGAGTTGATTATCTCTTGCTAGGGTATTGGCTACTTCACTATTGAGTTTAAGCTCACTGGTGTATCTTGCAAAGAGAGCCTCCTCTTCAGGTGTCATGGGAGTAACCTCTCCATCTATCTGTACGCTTTTTGGCTCTACTTTGGCTCTTGGTTTGGGTGCTTTTTTCTTCTTGGAAGATGACTCCTTTAACCCTACTATCTTATTAAAGAGAGGTTTCTCATCACTATACTCAATAGGGTCAGCATAGAAATACCCCTCTCTTTCAAACTGAAAACGCACATCTGGCTTTTGGGTAATAACAGCAGGTTCAATCAACGCATCTTTGATGATTTTCAAAGAGTTTGGATTGATATCCTCTACACCCTCTGGAGTTTCTGTTTTGAAGAGTCTGTCGTAGAGTCTTACCTCTATCTTTTTAGCCATGTTTGCCTCTACCCATTGGATAGCACTCTTTACTTTGATACCAGAGGTATCTTGCCCACTTTTAGAGTCTGGATGATACTCAGCTTTTATCTCTACTACATCTCCATTAGCATCTTTTATCACCTCTTTACAACTAATAATATAAGCATATTTAAGCCGTACAGGTTGATTTGGAGTGAGACGGAAGTAACCCTTTTCAGGATTTTCACTAAAGTCACTTCTATCTATGTAAATCTCTTTGGAAAATGGTAGTTTTCTTGTTCCCTCTTTGGGTACATCGTGTGGGTAGTAGGGGGCATCTATCTCTTCGATTCCTTCATAGTTGGTTATGGTTATTTTAAGTGGGTCTAGTACCGACATTACTCTTGGTACTTTGCTATTTAGGTCATCACGTATGGCAAATTCGAGTTGTGCGACATCGACCATGGAGTTTGCTTTGGCTACACCGATACTATTACAAAAATTTAGGATGGACTCAGGTGTATAGCCTCGTCTTTTATATCCTGCAATGGTTGGTAGTCTTGGGTCATCCCACCCACTCACATAGCCACCTTCAACCAACTCTAAAAGCTTTCGTTTGCTCATTACAGTATAGTTGATATTGAGTCTTGCAAACTCATGCTGATATGGTCTTGGAGGCTCCAACCCTAAAGTATCGAGAACCCAATCATAGATATCACGATTGTTCTCAAACTCCAATGTACAGATAGAGTGGGTAACCCCTTCTATGTAGTCAGAGAGACAGTGTGCAAAGTCATACATAGGGTAGATAGCCCACTTATCACCTGCTCTAAAGTGGTGAGCGTGACGGATTCGGTACATGAGTGGGTCACGCATCTTCATATTGGGTGAACTCATATCTATCTTGGCTCTTAAGATATGCTCTCCCTCTGCAAACTCACCATTTTTCATACGCTCAAAAAGATCTAAGTTCTCCTCTACAGAACGCCGGGCATATTTACTTCTTTTCCCTGCTTTAGTAACTGTTCCACGTAGCTCACGCATCTCCTCTTCACTGGTACTATCTACATAAGCTTTACCCATTTTTATAAGCTCTATAGCGTAGTTATAGAGTCTCTCAAAGTAGTCAGAGGTGTAGCGTACATCACCATTCCACTTAAACCCTAGCCACTCGACAGCATCTTTGAGTGCTTCTACATATTGTGTATCTTCTGTGGTGGGGTTGGTATCATCCATTCTAAGGTTACATAGACCATTATAATCTTTGGCAATACCAAAGTTGATACTAATAGATTTGGCGTGTCCTATATGTGGGAAACCGTTTGGCTCTGGGGGAAAACGGGTAACAATTTGGTTATATTTGTTAGACTCTAAATCCTCTTCTACTACTCTTCTTAAAAAATCTTTGTTTCTACTCATGTTTATTAAACCTTTTTGGTGGTGAGACTGTTATAAGGGGGATATTGTAGCTAATTAGTGCTTATTATCCTCCTCAATTTAACTCCTCGTTAGATACATTAGATAGTCCTCCCTGAAAAACCCATCCCCAAGGCAAACCAATAATTTTATACCATCAATTTTACTACAACCTATAAAAAATCAGATAAAGCTTAGCATATTTTTCTCTTTTATCTGCGTTTGCCTTATGACATTTAGTCATAAGTTTCCTTTGTTCCTCTCCCACAAATCCTTTAAGATGATAGGGTAATCCTCCCACTCAAACCCACTAATATTTTTATCCTCTTGAGAAAAATTTAAAAGTTTTACTATTTATTAATTAGAAAAACATTATAATCCATATTTAAAAATACAAAGGAATAAAATTATGCAAAAATTTATAACTTCAACAGTTGCACTCTCTGCTCTGCTTCTTATTAGCTCTGCCAGTGCCAATGAATCACAACATACTAAACATGAAGCTCATGCTAAACACTGGGGCTATATGGGAGAGGTTGGACCTAGCCACTGGAGCGAAGTTGATCCAAAATTCAACATGTGTTCAGAGGGAAAACAGCAAACACCTATCAATGTTGTGGCGACCAAAGATAGTAACCTTAAACCACTTGATCTTCAATATAAAGTAGGGGCTAAAAGCATTATCAACAATGGGCATACTGTTCAAATCAATATCAAAGATGGTAATGTTTTGAAAATCGATGGTGTAGATTATAAACTCAAACAGTTTCACTTTCATGTCCCAAGCGAAAACAATATCAATGGAGATGCTTTCCCTTTAGAGGCACACTTTGTTCATGCAACAGATGATGGAAAACTTGCTGTTGTTGCGGTAATGTTTCAAGAGGGAGAAGCCAACCCTGTATTGGCACAAGCATGGAAAAAATTACCAACATTAGAGATAGGAAAAGAGCAAAAATGTACTCTTAGTATTGATCAAATCAAAGCCCTTATGCCAAAAAATAAAGCGTACTATAAATTTATGGGATCACTCACCACACCTCCTTGTAGTGAAGGTGTCAAATGGCATGTCTATAAAACCCCACTCACTGCTTCAAAAGAGCAGATTAATGCTTTCTTTAGCCTCTTTGGTTTCCCAAATAACCGACCTATTCAACCTACCAATGGACGGACTATCGAGGAGTAGATCTTAAAACTATAATTTTTTCTTTTTTATATGATACAATAAGAGAAAAAAGAGAGCTTTATGATCAAAAAACTTACCAAATACCTCCTAAGTATCCTTTTGGGATTGGGAGGTATCTACCTTTTTATTGCAGAGATTCGAGGTAATTTCTACCAGATTGATAAGGATGCTTACCGTAGTGGTATCTTAAGAAGTTATAACCTCCCCTATTACCTAAAAAAATATCAGATCAAAACCATTCTTAATCTTCAAGGTGAGTCGGATAAAGCATGGTATGCTAATGAGATCAAACTCTCCAAGGTCTATCATATAAAACATATAGATTATAGAATATCCAACAAACACTATTATGATTACAATCAGACTGCTCATATTGTCGAGCTACTTAGAGAGTCTCCAAAACCCATTCTTATTCACTGTGTTGGGGGAGCGGATCGCACCTCGATGGTTGCAGCACTCTACCTCTATGCCGTCAAGGGAAAATCTTTCTTGGAAGCAAAAAAACAGCTATCATGGTACTATGGTCATCTTCCTCAACTTAGTATCCGAAAACATGTGATTGCAATGGACAGGAGTTTTGAAAATTATGTCAAGATAGAGAAAAGGCTTACCAATAGTACGTTATAATCCCATCTAATGAAAACAATTATAGAAAAACTAGATTTAGATAGATATATCGCAACATTCAAAAGCTTCTATGCTAGAGATAAAGAGATTGAGATGATGGGAGACATCAACCAACACCATCGCTATATCCAAGCTCTTTTGGGGATTGAATTCCCTCCTATCAAAGAGGTGCCAAATCTTGACATCCCACTTAACCGAATCAAAAAACAGGGGATTTTGAGTATAGAGGAGATCTACGCTTTTGTAACCATTATTGGCTATTTCAATACCCTCAAAGCCACCACACTACCTGAACCACTCAATCGATGGATTCAGCAGATCAATACTCCTGATGAGATCAACGATATCCTCTTGTACTTTACCGATGAGGGCAATATCAATCCAGAGAGAGAGCCTGAACTTTATGATATAGAGAAGAGACTCAAAGAGAACCGATCTCAACTCAAAGAGAGTCTCTATCGACTCGCTCACTCCTCAACCCTCAAAGAGTATCTTGTCGATACACAGATCCACCTCCAAGGGGGAGAGGAGACACTGATGGTGCGTGGAGGGTTTAACCGTGTGATCAAAGCCTCTGTGGTAGGACGTAGTGCGGGAGGGTTTTTCTATATTCTTCCACAATCTATCTCTCATCTCAAAGAGAAAGAGTCACTCCTTCTTAGTCGCAAAGAGGAGCTTATCTATCGCTATTGCCAAAACTTCTCTGCCATATTTCATAAGCACTTTTTGTTTATGCGATTCATCAACCGTGAGTATGACCGTTTTGATCAATACCAAGCCAGAGTGATGTTTGCACGATCCAATGAGTACAGTTTTCTTCTCCCCTCCAAACGCAAAGGGGTGAAGCTTACTCAATTTTGTCACCCTGCCATAGAGAATCCCAAACCCATTACTATCAATTTGGATAGATCGGTTATGCTTATTACAGGAGTGAATGCCGGAGGGAAAACCATGCTTCTCAAATCACTCCTTGCCTCAGTCTATATGAGCAAAAATCTTCTCCCCTTTAAATGTGATGAAGAAAAAAGCGAAATAGGACACTTTAAATCTATTGAGGCGGTTATCGATGATCCTCAATCGGTCAAGAACGATATCTCAACATTTGCAGGGCGTATGGTAGAGTTTGCCAAACTCTTCAACAAAGAACATGCTATTGTGGGTGTAGATGAGATTGAGTTGGGAACAGATTCAGATGAGGCAGCTTCCCTCTTTCGGGTGATGCTTGATGAGCTACGACAAAAAGAGATCACCTTTATTGTCACCACTCACCACAAGCGACTCGCTTCACTAATGAGTGGAGATGATGATGTAGAGCTGATTGCCGCACTCTATGATGAAGAGAAGCGTCAACCCACCTATACCTTTTTGCAAGGAAGTATCGGAAAGAGTTATGCCTTTGAGACGGCACAACGCTATGGGGTTCCTGAGTATATTATAGAAAAAGCCAAAATTATCTATGGAGAGGACAAAGAGAATCTCAATGAGCTAATCGAAAAGTCCACCACCCTAGAGAGGGAGATGCGTCTCAAACTAGCAAAGATCGACCAAGAACTCAGAGCAATAGAGCGTCAAAAAGAGAAGCTTGAGACCATAGAGTTTAGGCTCAATGAGCAACACCGAAAAGCCATAGCCACCCTAGAGAATCGATACAATGCAGCGACCAAAAGAGCCTTGGAGGCGATCAAAGTCAAGGAGTCCACAGAGGGGCGACGATTGATAAATGAGGCACACAAGCACAAAAAACGCTCCCAAGAGGCAAAAAAGGCACAACAACCTCAAAAGAGCTTACCCAAAGTAGGAGAGAGAGTCAAATATCGAAGCTCCAAAGGTGAGTTGCTCTCCATTCGGGGGAAAGAGGCAACGATTGAGGTAGAGGGACTTAAGATGCGTGTTCCACTATCTCAACTCAAAACCATAGCCAATGCCCCCAAAATTGTTCAGAGACCAAAAACAAAAGTCAATATCGAAAAACCAGGTCGTGGGGCAGTCTCTATTAAGCTCTTGGGCTGTTTTGCTGATGAGGCGATTGAGAAGCTTGATCAATTTTTGTCTGATGCACTGGTCAATGGCTTCTCAGAGGTAGAGATTATTCATGGTACAGGAACAGGTGTGCTTAAAAAAGTAATTATAGATTATCTCAAAAGCTATCCAAAGCTTCAATCTTTTCATGGACAGAAGGGGAACCTAGGTGTTACTATAGTAAATCTTTAAGAAAATACTAAATTTCTATTTATAGGCTGTTATTCTTTTTACTGTAAACTATATAAAATTTTAGGAGTTTATATGCGAAAAACCTCTCTCTTCCTTTTATTGCCTATAGCAATTTTTGCTAATCCAAACAGAACCTATGAAAGTGATGTCATTATCCCAAAAGCTCTACAATCTAGTAACATATCTTCTATTAATCAAACATCACCATTCACAGCCTCCCCCTCAAAAGACTCCTCTACTTATATTATTGAACAACGACTTCCTCTTCCTGTTGATGAGGATATTATTATCCCAAAATCATTTCAGGATAACCCCACATATAGAGCCAAAACAGAAGAGGTTGTGCAACCTCAAGAGGAGTCTATTCAATCTCCACAATCAGTTGCCATCTCAAGAGTTATACAATACCAACCTACAGAGACAGTGAACATGGCAACACCAAAAATGCTAGAGTACACTACCAATGAGAGAACTATTACAACAGAGGTTCTAACCCCCAAAACTGCGATGCCTATTCACTCTGTTGAGATCCCACAAATACAAGGAACCTATATACTCAACCGTGGAGTAGAGAGAAATGCAAAAATCGATAATGCTATGTTGATTATCGAAAAACTTGATGAGGATGATTTTGGGTACTACTATGTGAGTAAGATCGATAAGTTTCCCGCTTCAGGATTGCCAGGTATCTTCCACTATGACATAATCAAAAAGAGGTTTGTCAACAAAGTCAAAGAGACAGAGTTTAGTACCAAAACAGAAGAGAATATAGAGATTAAATATGATGGTAAACACCTAGAGACCATTCTGGATATTAGTGTAGGGAAACGTGCCATTCTTTGGGACAAGGTAGAGGGGAACTGCCAAGCAGATCCTAGTATCATCAACGCTTTACGTGATGTACAGGACTCTTATAGACAGATCTACCAAAACAACAAAAACTTTTTGCTTGATTAGTTTGGATATCTATTGAGGTAGAGAGGGTTATATCATCTCTTCAATAAGAAGATGGGGATCTATTACGCCCCATACTCCTCAACAAACTCCTCATAAGTTCCCTCAAAATCAATAATAGCTCCATCACTATTAATTTTGATAATACGATTGGCAAAGGCATCAATCAGCTCTCTATCGTGGGAGACACAGATAACGCCCCCTTTATAGTTATGCAGTGCCTCACCTAATGCAACAATCGCTTCAAGATCAAGGTGATTGTTTGGTTCATCAAGCACAAGATAGTTTGCAGAGTCCATCATCATTTTACTAAGCATAATACGATGTTTCTCCCCACCTGAACAAGCACCAACCTCTTTGCTCTGCTCCTCTCCAGAAAAGAGCATACGTCCCAAACATTTTCTGATCTCATCGATATGCCATTTGGGATCATGCCCTTGAATCCACTCATAGAGCTTTTCGCTTCCTACAACCAAGTCGGTAGTATTTTGAGGGAAATAGGTAGTAGTAATGGTCTGTCCCCATTTGAAACTACCAGCATCTGCCTCTAACTGCTCCATAATAATATTTATCAAAGTAGATTTCCCTACCCCATTACCTCCAATAATTGCAATTTTATCTTTGGCTTCTACCTTAAAAGAGATATCTGAGAAGACAACCTCTCCATCATAACTTTTGGCAAGATTCTCTACTTCCAGAACCTCATTACCGATCTCTCTATGAGGCTTAAACATAATCGATGGATCACGTCTTGAGGAGAGTTGAATCTCTTGCAGATTGAGCTTCTCCAACTGCTTCTGTCGAGAGGTTGCCTGTTTGGCTTTGGAGGCATTAGCAGAGAAACGTGCAATAAACTTCTCCAACTCCTCTTTCTCTTTAAGAGCTTTGGCATGATCAGCCTGTTTCTGTTTGGCAATCAAATTGGCAGCAATATACCAATCATCATAATTTCCTGTAAACTCTCGAATATTTTTAAAGTCGAGATCAAGAATATGCGTTACAACATTATTGAGGAAGTGCCTATCGTGAGAGATTACCACCATCACTCCCTCATGACGCTTAAGTTCATTCTCTAGCCATGCAATAGTCTCAATATCAAGTGAGTTGGTTGGCTCATCGAGCAGAAGAATATCAGGTTTCAAAAATAGTACCTGTGCCAATAGGATCTTCACCTTATCACTACTTGTCAAAGAGGACATCAACTCTCCATGCATCTCAGCAGGAAAACCCAACGCCTCCAAGAGCTTCTCTATCTTGACATCAGACTCATAGGTAGGATCCTCATCCGCACAGATCATCTCCAACTCTCCAAGACGCTCATTGACTTTGTCATCTTCAAAGTCCCCTGTCATGTAAAGTTCCTCTTTCTCCTTTTGAGCATCATAGAGTCTTTTGTTTCCATAAAGCACCGCATCCGTGAGGGTAAAATCCTCAAAAGCATACTGATTCTGACCCAAAACACCCATCTTGAGTCCAGGTTGGATCTGAATCTCCCCATCTGTTGGCTCAATCTCACCTGACAAGATCTTCAAAAAGGTTGATTTACCTGCCCCATTGGCACCAATCAATCCATACCGTTTTCCTCTATCTAAAGTGATGCTAATTTTATCAAAAAGTACCCGTTTCCCATATCTCTGTACGATATTTACTGTGCTTAACACTTACAATCCTTACACGCTATTAATAATTGTGGTATTTTATCATTATCTTGATATAATATCTATAAAGAATAGCCCAAAATGGCTATGCCTTTCCCCCCTTGGCACTCTGAATAGAGTGAATATAGCTATAATCTATCTTGATTGTAGACTCCTTGGGAAGATGACTAAGTAGTCGCCCTACCATCCCCTCAAAATCTTCAAAGAGATAGTTTGCCATAGATCCTGGGATAGGATTGATCTCATTGAGCAATACCTCTCCATCAACCACAAAGAAGTCACAACGAATAATTGACCCCTCAAACAATCTGCCATAGATCTTTTTGAATGCCTCTTGGATATCTAGGCGTAATCTCTCTGAGATATCTGCATCCCCTACTTTGGCATCACGAGAGAAATCGAGATATTTTTTCTCAAAGTCCAAAAACTCCTCTTTGTTTGGCTCTTCGACAATGGAGAGTTCAAACTTATCTGTTTTGCATCCTGCTTGGTTATACTCCAAAACACCATCAATAAATGGCTCAATCAATACCTGATCATCAAACTCAAATGCCACATCCAAAGCATAATCCAACTCATCAGATGACTTAACAATACTCACTCCGATACTACTTCCTAGTCTTACAGGCTTGATAATTACAGGATAGCTCAACTCAATATCACGACTATCAGAGCTATTTAGCACCGAATAGGGAACTACCTTGACCCCTAAACTCTGAGCATAGAGTTTGGTGTAGAGTTTATTATAGGAGAGTACCGAAGCATCCACTCGTGGCGAGATATAGGCGATATTATTAAACTCCAACAGTGAAGCGATCTTACCATCTTCACCATCACGACCATGAATAAGATTGAGTACGGCACCAAAATCTTGCTCTTTGAGTCCCATCATTCCCACGGTACAAAATGCACCCTTTTTGAGTATAAGTTTTTTATCTTTTTTATATAATCCTTTTGAGAAGTGATCGGATCTCATATTTTTGGCATCGACAAGATAAAACTCCCGATTGGCATCCACAAAGATAAAGGAGAGATTGCTATTTTTGAGAACTTTTTTAAGTGTAATGGCAGAGACGATAGAGATTTCATGCTCAAAACTAGAGCCACCAAAAAGTATTGCTATATTCATATTATATCCTTAAAATTATTAAGCGTATTTTACCCTATTTGGCTTATTTTTATAAATATAACCCAAACTGCTAGGGAGTGTTAGAAATTTTGTGTCAATCAGATAGAATTTAAAATTCAAAAGGAAAGAGACATGAAAAATAGATTTGACTTAGATGAAGCACTTGAAGCGATCAAAGCAGGTGCAACAATAGACGGTAAGGATGGGATCCTGCTCCACTTGTAGTATGTATCTTTACTTACACCTTTTTCTCTAAGGGTCTCTACAACTGGTACACCATCCTCAATAACTTTTAATATCTCAACAATCTGTTATTTTTTTGGATTATTCAAAACAGTAGAACGAGCAAGTGCTGATTCTATCTCCTCTTTGCTAATGTCTCCTGTAAGTTTAAGCTCAATGTTGCCATCTTTTCCCTCTACTTCCATATTGGTCATCTTTTTCTTAGTCTCATCGGACATACAAGCACATGAACCAGTGGCACAATTTTCGACCATTTGCATAATCTGCTGTTTTTTCACTGCTCCTGTGAAGTTGATTTTTACACCTTGGGTTGTTTTAAATACATTTTTATTCATCAGCTCTCTCTTTTTTTGAATTGTATCTATTATAGGCTTATATCAAGATATATTGATGTATTTTTACTCACAAGGCTAATCAAATCGCTTATCTTGAATTACAGAGGCTTAAGGTTTGCTAAAGGTGTGTAAGGTCAGTTAAAAATATAACTCAAAAAAACACACTCTTATCTAAAATATGGTAATTTATGTAGAAAATCAATCCCCCTATCTCGAGACAAAATATGACAATCAAAGAACTTCTGACTCAGACAGAAAAAAAACTAAAAGACTCTTGTGAACGCCCAAGATTTGAAGCAGAACTTCTGTTGGCTTATCATCTTAAAAAGGAGCGAACCTATCTTCATGCTTTTGATGATCATCAGGTGCAAAAGATAGAGCAATTTGATGCGTTGGTAGCACGTAGAGCCAATCATGAACCCTATGAGTATATTGTGGGTGAGGCTAGTTTTTATGATCTATCATTAGCTGTAGAGAGAGGGGTTCTGATCCCCCGACCTGAGACAGAGATACTGATTGATCTTGTTGCCAAGATTATCGAGAGAGAGAAGATAGAGATTATCGCAGAGATTGGGATAGGAAGTGGGGCAATCTCTGTGGTTTTGGCACGTAAATTTCCACATTTGAAAATCTTGGCTACGGATATATCAGAGTTACCCATACGTGTTGCTTATCAAAATATCAGACGATTTGGAGTTGAAGATCAGATCACCCTTATTCACTCCAATCTACTCGATAAGGTAGATACCTCTGTTGAGCTTATCATAAGCAACCCTCCTTATATTGCAGAGGATTTTTTGTTGGCATCTAATGTTGTTGATTATGAGCCAAAAGAGGCACTCTTTGGTGGGGTTGTGGGGGATGAGTTACTCAAAAAAATTGTTATGGATGCTCAGAGACGAAACGTACGTTATCTAGCTTGTGAAATGGGATATGACCAAAAAGCACCAATGGAGCAGTTTTTTAGAGAGATTGGGATAAAATCATATAAGTTTTATCAGGATTTAGCCAAATTTGATCGAGGGTTTGTTATAACCTTTTAAATCTATTACGCATCAAGGATATCAATGACCAAAAAAATATTCAAAATTATGACCATTGTCTATATAATACTTTTGGGTTCGCTTTTGGGAGCGAGTATCTATGCAGGAGCCATAGTGGCTCCGACAATTTTCCACTCAGAGAGCTTTTTTGGAGGGGAGATTATCTCCAATTTCCAAGAGGGGCTTTTGATGACATCAAACTTTGAGAAGTTGGGTGTGATGGTGACAATTGGGGTATTTTTTGCTCTTTTTTATGAGGCGACCAAGTGGAAAAGCTTTGAGAGTGATCGATGGACTTTGATCTCTCTCTTTCTCTTTGTGAGTAGTGGTCTGCTATTTAGTGGGTTTTATATTCCTGATATTGTCTCGATGCAACTTCAAGGAGAGGCGATGACACAGAGCGAGACCTTTAAGAATGTGCATTTTGCTAGTGAGTTGGATTTTAAACTCTTTGCTCTCTCTACACTCTCTTTATTGATACTCAATCTAAAAAAGGCACTAAGATAAGATGAAAAAAGATCCATCACGATTTGATACCAACAACCCACTTATAGAGATTAAACATCTTCAGAAAGTTTTTGGCACCAAAGAGGTACTCAAGGATGTCAATCTTATCTTCCCAAAGGGATCTACCACTGTTATTTTGGGTCTCTCAGGGGGAGGTAAATCGACGATTATCAAGCACATTGTAGGGTTGATGAAACCAACAAGTGGCAATATCTATGTCGATGGTGTCAATGTGGCTACCTGTAGCGAAGAGGAGCTTAGAGCTGTGCGTAAAAATATTGGTTATCTTTTTCAAGATGGGGCGATGTTCGATAGTATGAATATCTTTGATAATGTAGCATTTCCTCTACGTGAACATCGCAAAGATCTCTCTGAAAAAGAGATCAAAGAGAAGGTAATGAAGATGCTCTCTATGACAGGACTCGATGCCAAACGAGTAGCCCAACTCGCCCCCAATGAGCTTAGTGGTGGTATGCGAAAGAGAGCAGGACTTGCTCGTGCGATTATTATGGAGCCTAAGATTATCCTCTATGATGAGCCAACAAGTGGACTCGATCCTATTACAAGTGATCTGATTACCCAATTGATACTCAAACTACAAAGAGAGCTAGGGGTTACCTCTGTACTTATTACGCATGATATGAAAGAGAGCTTCAAAGCTGCGGACTACTTGGCATTTCTATTTGAGGGAGAGATTATCGAGTGGGCAGATAATGAGGCATTTAAAAACACCACCAACCCCTATGTAAGACAGCTACTCAATGGTAGTGGCGAAGGTCCTATTCAGTTTAGTGATTAATGATTATGGATAGAAGAGAGAAGATCTTAACCCACCCTTTTGAGCCTATATGCTTTTTGGATAGTAGGATTTTGATTTTAGGATCATTTCCCTCTATTGATTCCTTTGACAAGGCATTTTACTATGCTCATCCACGCAATCAGTTTTGGAAAATCCTCTCAGCTATTACAGGGTATCCTATAAACAATCAAGACCAAAAGATATGGTTGCTAAAAAGAGCCAAAATAGCACTTTGGGATATGGTGGCTAGTTGTCATCGTGACAACTCATTAGATAGCTCTTTGGAGGATATTGAGGTGAACAATATAGCAGAGTTTTTAGAGGAGCATCCAAGCATAGAGAAGATAGCCTTTACAGGACGATTGGCAGAGAAGCTCTATAATATGAATTTTGACTATTTGGAGATAGAGAGACTCTATTTACCCTCTCCTTCAAGTGCTTATGCTAAGATGTCACTTGAAAATAAAACACTTATCTATCAAGAGAAGCTAGGACTCTAAATGCAACTATTTGCTATTGATTATCTACTATCTATTCAACCAAAGGCTCTCTAGTGGCAGTTTGGGCAATAGGAGATATACAGGGCTGTTTTGATTCATTTCAGGAACTCCTCACAAAGATCAAGTTTGATCCAGCAGAAGATGAACTATGGATTGCAGGGGATTTGGTCAATCGTGGAGATAAATCACTTGAAACGCTTAACTATCTCTATTCGATTAAAGATTCGATCAAAGTGGTATTGGGCAATCATGATATTTCACTCATTGCAGCTTATGCAGAAGTCAAAAAATCAAATAAGACGATCCAGCCTATTCTCGATGCTCCCAATGTCAAGGAGTTGATCGATTGGCTTCGTTATCAACCCTTTTTATACTGGGATTATCGTTTAGGATATGCTATGGCTCATGCAGGAATCTCTCCTCAGTTTGATTTTGGTACGGCGATTACGTATGCCAAACGGATTGAAAAACGACTCCAAGGGGATAACTATAATGCATGGCTCAAAGAGGTGCTAAAAAAGAGTAGCAATAAGTTTGATGCCAAAGCCTCACCTCTTGATATTGAAAAGTATATTCTTAGCTCCTTTACCCGTATGCGTTTTTGTGAAGATGATGGAAGATTGGATTTTGATCAAAAAGGCTCTCCCTCTACCCTCAAAGTGGAGTTCAAAGGGCTTAAACCATGGTTTGCATGTCCCACACGCAAAGCCCTATCGATGAAGGTGGTGTTTGGTCACTGGTCAACATTGGGATTTTATCACGATACGCATGTTTTGTCACTCGATACAGGTTGTTTGTGGGGAAAATCTCTTACCGCTGCGAGGATTGATCTACCTGAACCTACTATTGTTCAAGTTAAGTGTGAAGCGAAATATGAATTTAAATAAAGTCCTATTATGATAAAATCCCACTTATTTTTATAAAGGAACTTTATTGTTTAATCTTCAAAACTATTCAACGCAAAATATCAAAAATGATATTCTATCTGGTGCTTTGGTTGCTGTTGCACTTGTGCCTGAGGCCATTGCATTTTCATTTATAGCAGGAGTCTCTCCTGTGGTGGGACTCTATGGTGCATTTATCATTGGATTAATCACCTCTTTGATTGGAGGAAAACCTGGGATGATCTCAGGAGCGACAGGCTCTGTTGCGGTGGTCTTTGTCTCACTGGGTATCTCAGTACATCAACTCTATCCTCAACTAGACAATGAGGCTCTCTCTATGATGGTACTCAACTATATTCTACTCACCTCTATTATTGCAGGTCTTATACAGATTGTCATTGGACTGCTCAAAATGGGTAAATTTATCCGTTTGGTACCCCAACCTGCTCTCTTTGGGTTTGTCAATGGATTGGCAATTGTTATTGCTTTGGCACAACTCAAATTTCTTGAACCTCATCATATAGAGCAGTATCATAGTTGGCTGGAGATTATCAAAGCAAGTTTTAGCGAAAACTATATTATGTATATCATTATTGCTATTACGATGGCTACTATGCACTTTTTGCCCAAATTTACCAAAGCCCTACCTGCTGGATTGGCAGCCATTGTGGTGATCACACTGGTAACCTATCTCTTTCATATTGATACCAAAGTAGTTGGTGATCTGGCTGACCTCTCTAATGTCTCCTTGCCAAGTTTTGTGCTACCAATGGGGGAGCTTTTTAGTATGGATTCGATGATGATTATCCTTCCTACGGCTGTTATTGTGGCAATGGTTGGATTGATTGAATCACTACTTACTCTCTCTGTACTTGATGAGATGGGAGGGAAACGGGGTTCAGGTAATACCGAATGTGTGGCACTTGGAATTGGCAATACCACCTCTGGACTCTTTGGAGGTATGGCAGGATGTGCGATGATTGGACAGAGTGTTATCAACTTTACCTCAGGGGGATTAGGAAGACTCTCCTCCTTTACGGCTGCCCTACTGCTTATTGTCTTGGTGGTTAGTTTCTCTGATGTGATTGCTGCCATTCCTGTGGCGGTATTGGTGGGAATTATGTTTATGGTAAGTATTGGAACATTTGAATTCTCTTCGCTAAAACGAATCAAATATATGCCAAAATCGGATGCATTTGTACTTATTGTGGTGACTATTATTACTGTATTTGAGGATTTGGCAGTAGCTGTTATTGCAGGAATTATTATCTCTGCACTGGTCTTTGCATGGAAACATGCTCGTATTTTTGCACACTCTTCTATTGATGATCAAGGACGTAAGATCTATCGTCTTAATGGTCCGCTCTTCTTTGCATCAGTCACCTCATTCAATGAGCAGTTTGATGTAGAGAGTGATCCTGATGAGGTTATTATCGACTTCAAAGAGGCACGGGTAATGGATAGTTCGGGAGCTGAGGCGATTGATGCTATTACAGAGAAGTACAAAAGAGCAGGCAAAAGATTAACCCTACGACATCTCTCTGAGGATTGTAAAAGAGTGCTAACCGTTGCGGGTCCATTTTGTAGTTATGCCGAGGATGATCCTACCTACAAAGTAGCTGTCAACGTTTAACAAACAAAGAGGAGACACCTCCTCTTCTACTAAAGAGCATAGATCTTTTTGAAGAGTGCAATCCCCATAAAGGTTGCCATCATAGAGAGTGAAACATTAAGCAAAATATTGATCAATGCTCTTGACCACTCTCCTCCTTGAAGCATCAACAGTGTCTCCCAAGAGAAGGTAGAGAAGGTAGTCAATGCCCCAAGAAGCCCTGTTACCAAAAGGGCTTTTTGGTAAAGAGAGAGATTGACATGTTGAAAGTACAAAAAGAGAAAACCAATCACAAAACTCCCTATAATATTAACCCCTAATGTCCCAAAAGGGAAAAGAGAGCCTGAACTTTTTTGAATCCAACCTGAGATCAAAAAACGCAATACTGCTCCCAAAAAACCACCTAGACCAACACTAAATAAAACGCCCAACTGCATCATTATTTTTTGAACTTCCAATCATCAATTACCTCTCTATTCAAGGTGGTCGCTTTCTGCTCTAGGAGTTTATCAATAATACTCAACTCCTCTTGTAGTGATTTGTCCTGCAACTGCTTCATCTCTTGAATATAGTACTCCCTAAAGACCTCAAAGAGTTTTTTGTACCCCTCACTTACTTTGAGTTTACAAGAGCTTCGCTCCCATGTTTTGACCAAAGGATAGAGAGGACGTTTTGGAGGGAAAACCATACATCGCTTCATGATACTAGGATAAGGCTCTAGCATCCATTTGATCTGATCATTACACCCTGCTCGTGAATCCATTAGCCAATTTTTCATTACGCTAACATAGTCGCTGAGCAGTATCGCCTTGTGAATACCTGAGTTATCATAAAAGCTCTCTTTTTGCTTTTTGAATTGCACATGACGCTCACTACTAAACGCTTTGCCCTCAACATTGGTATAGGATACAGAGAGCTTGATATCATCACTGCCCTCTTGGAGTTTTTTGAGTTTGAGCAATACCACACCCCCTTTGGTCTCACCCTCTTGAGTGCTAGAGGCAAAAAGGGTATTGACCCGCATAATCTCTCCCGTTGCCATCTTGGCATCAGGGGAGCCATAGACTGCCTCTATGGCATACTGTTTGCTATCTAGTTTCAATACCAAATCATATACCAATGGTGTTACCATATAGTCAAACTCCTTATCCAAACGTTTAGCAAACTCCAAAGAGGAGTGAACAGAGAAGTAGTTTGAGCCTTTGATTTTGGAGATATACTCTACCAAATCGGTATTAAAGTCAACCCCAATACCAACAAAGGTTGTATGTATGCCTCTGCTACTTGCACCCTTTGCCATACCAAAAAGCCTCTCTTTGCTCAACTCACCACGATTGGGCATCGCATCAGTAAGAAAGATAATGCGATTCTCATACTCAGAACTACTCTTGATACCTTCAAAGAGTGACAATGCTTTTTGATATCCTGCACTCCAGTTGGTTCCTCCTCGCTCTTGAAGCTCAAGAATATGATCACGTATCGCCTTTTTGTCACTCAACCCTACCAATCTAAGAGGTTTTGCCAAATATGCTTCATTGTCAAAAAGAACAACCCCTACCCTATCATCATCATTGAGATGTGAGAGCATCGCGACAATAGATCTGTTGGCGATCTCTATCTTCTTTTTGTCTGTTTTATCTTTGTTTTCAATCTTTTTTCCTGCCTTATCATAATAGTAACTATTAAATCTAGCTCCCATTGATCCTGAGATATCCAATACCACAACAAGATTGAGCTTTTTGCGTTTGAACTCCTTCTCTTCAATTCCTGAGTTTAAACCTACTGATAGAAAATACTCCTCTTTTTTGGAGAAATTATTATTTCGTTTGGCTGTGGCATACGAGGGACAAAAGAGAGATTTGCATACTTGATCTTCTGCTCCTGTATCAAAGTAGTGACCATAAAATACCCCCTCATAGGTAATAGAGTCTAACTTTGGTAGATAGCCATTTTCAATATTGGTTTTGAAGTTATCGGTATCCTTTGCTCCACCTACCGCCATGCCTAGTTTCTTATAGCCCATTGATTTAGGAAGTGGAGTAGGTGCAGGTGCGGCTGCCATAATATTTGAGAAGTTTTGCTTTTTAATCCCCATATTTGCTGAATTAGACCTAGCTTCACTACTTGGAGCTGTTGCATTATACTCCCAATCATCAATCATATTCATATCAACCTTTTTGGTCATGGCATTTAACCAAGTAAAATTGATAACCAGAAGTATCAATAGTATCTGTTTCATAAATCTATCCTTTGTATTTTATATTGTCTCTATTTAGTGTTTAAATATATTATAACAGATTTCTACTCTATTTAATATTTTTTTAAACTTATATTTTATAATTTTTATCTCTTACACTCATCTGTTTGCTCTCTTCATCCATATAGATATCAAAAATATCAATCGCACGAAGCAATCCACTCAATTTTTTGTACCCATAATTGATTGGAGAAAAAGAGCTATTATTGCTAATATATGCACCCATATCTGCAAGATTTGACCAACCAAACTCATCCATTGTTTGATGATGTGCATTTTTTAGAATATTTAAGAGCCAACGATCTTTTTTTAGCTCTTTGGTACTCTTTTTGCCTTGTGGATGAGACTCACTACTTGGAGTGATACTATTTTGCATCAACTTTTCAGTAAAAATAAACTGAGAACAGGCGGCCATAAAAGGTTTGGGTGTCTTCTTCTCACCAAAACCAAAGACTTTAATCCCCTCTTGTTGCACTCGCATCACCACAGGAGTAAAATCGCTATCACTTGTCGCAAAAGCAAAGGCATCAATCTTCTTGGTATGAAGCATATCCATTGCATCAATGGTCATCAATATATCGGTAGCATTTTTATTTTTGCTATAATCAAACTGCTGAATTGGCTTAATGGCAAATTCTAAAAGCTTCTCCTCCCAATTTTTGAGATTCTCTTTTGTCCAGTTACCGTAAGCTTGGCGGATATTAACCACCCCATATTTGCTCAACTCATTGATAATTCCTTCAATCGCTCGAAAAGAGATATTATCAGAGTCTATAAAAAGAGCAATATGATCCTTCTCTTTCATTAGATCTCCTCAAGGGGTGCATAGTAGGTTATGGTAGAACGACCAAATTTTTTGCGTTTAATCTGTTTTAACTCTCCAATCTCTTGGGGCATATCAAGCTTGGTCATATGCTCAACAATCACCATGGCACAAGATGCAACCTCAATCTTCTTGATCAAATCGAGAGTCTTATCATAGATATCATCCATCCCATCACGGGTAGAGAACGGAGGATCAAAATAGAAATAACTCTTTTGACTACTCTGCTTAAGTTGATCTAAAATAATCTCAAACTTCTCAAAACTATCCCCAAAAAGATGGTGACAACGACTAGGATCTAAACGCTTGATATTCTCTTGGAGTACCCGATAAGCAATCTTATTGTACTCAATAAAATAACACGCACTAGCCCCTCGACTAAGAGCCTCTAGCCCAATTGAACCACTCCCTGAAAAGACCTCAACAAAATTTTTATCAATAATATCAAACTGTAACGTATTAAAGAGTGACTCTTTTAAGATATTTTTTGAACTTCTTGTGGTACTAATATTGGGAATCTCTATTACTCTTCCCTTAAACTCTCCACCAATAATTTTGGTAGTAAAGTTTTGTGCCTTACTCATGTATAATCCTCATATTAACAAAACTGTTTTATTTAAAAAGGATTATACCAAAACTCTATGAGAGTTTTTTGCGAACAATTGGCAAAAGTTTCTTTTTTATCTCTTCTAGTGTCTCTTGATAAGCTTCAAACTCTTTACCTGTAGGATCCTCAAACCCCACATGTATCACCTGAACTTTTTTGGGGAAATGAGGGCAGACTTCACGTGCATGATCACAAACAGTGACTACCAAATTAAACTCCAAATGAGCCAAACTATCCAGAGTCTTGGAGTGGTACTCCTCCCGCCAAGCCCCCTCCTCTTCCAAAACCTTTTGGGCATTAGGATTGACTTTGCCTGTGGGATTAACTCCTGAGCTGTATGCTTCTATATTCAAATATTTATTGATTAACGCCTCAGCAATAATAGATCGACAACTATTTCCTGTGCATAAGATCAATACTTTTTTCATTTAGTTCCTTTAACAAAAAAGTTAGATGCTATCAATAACTTTTTTGAGAGTGGAGAATAGTAACATAAATAAATATTAAAACACATATAAACATAAAATTAAATTTGTCAACAAAGCCTAGACTAAACGCACCAATATTAGAGGATCTATGGTATCATTTGGACAGGAGGAGCATCGAGAGATTGATTTGATGTATGGCTCTTTTGTAGGGGCAATGGGATGCGTCCAACAAGTCCCCTCTATCCAACGAAAATTTACCATGGATTATAATGGGGAGGGGATTAAAGATCCTTGGGATTTAGAAGATTGTAGACGTTTTCATAAACTCAAAACCTCTCGAACCAAACGATATTGCCTTAAGACCTTGGCAATACACCTTATAGCAGAAGATCTAAAAAATTAGATATAATTCCTATTCACACTTTAATGAAATAGGAGTCACAGATGATGGATAACAAAAAAGAGCTTAGCAGTGAACAACACACACTCTATATAGAGACCATTCAAGAGCAAAAGAGTGTTATTAATAAAGAGAAAAATATCTATAAAATTACTCCTAAACATAAACGATATCGCGTCTATATAGGAAGATTTTTTGAACTCAAACGTGGTCTGCATGCTGTCTTTAATGGACTTAGAGAGGCATCAGAGAAGGACTACTTGGAGCTAATGATCAACTCAGGTGGTGGATTGGTCAATGAAGGACAACAGTTTTATAACCTGATACAAGATAAGTTTTATGGTAGAACCATCTCCTATCTTGATAACAAAGGATACAGTATGGGTGCACTGCTTTTTTGTATGGCTGATAAACGCATTATCTATCCCTACTCAGATTTAATGTTTCATACCTACTCTCATGGCTCTCATGGCAAAGGGGGAGAGGTCAAAACCCATGTTGAACATACTGCCAAAAAATTGGAGAAATTCTTCTATGATCTTATTGTCAAAAGAGGTTTTTTGAGCGATGATGAGTTTCAAAAGATGCTTATTGGTCAAGATTATTGGATGGATGCCAAGGAGCTTTGTAAACGAAAAATCGCTACACATGTTATTCTACAAGGAGAAGAGATCACTGCTAAGGAGTATCTCAAACGATTGAAAAAGAGAAAAAAATCAGACAAAAAATAGAGAAGAGAATTGGGGATTTAAGCATAAAATACTTAGAGGATTATTATCTCAAACTTTAACCAACCATAAGCTATAATCCCCCAACTACTTTACAAAGAAGCAATAATGAAAAACCATAACAGTATTTATATCCCTAAACCAAGTCCCCATGATCCTGACAACAATGGTCACTTTGGAATCTTTGGAGGGCGATTTGTTCCTGAGACTTTGATGCCTGCTCTTGAGCAGCTACGACTCGATTATGAAGCGGTACGATTTGATCGTGATTTTTGGTCAGAGGTGGACTACTACTACAAAAACTATGTAGGTCGCCCCTCTGCTCTCTATTTTGCCAAGAATCTCTCCAAAGAGCTTAATGCCAAAATCTACCTCAAACGAGAGGATCTCAACCACACAGGAGCACACAAAATAAACCATACTGTAGCCCAAGCAGTCCTTGCTAAACGTTTGGGTAAAAAGAAGGTTATTGCTGAGACAGGAGCGGGTCAACATGGGGTTGCTACTGCCACAGTTGCTGCCCTTTTTGGTCTGGAGTGTGAGATCTTTATGGGTGCAAAAGATGTAGAGCGTCAAAAGCTTAATGTCTTTCGGATGAAGCTTCTTGGTGCCAAAGTTCATGCTGTTGAATCAGGAAGTCGTACCCTCAAAGATGCGATGAATGATGCGATTCGCCATTGGGTAACACATGCACGAGATACCTATTATATTATCGGAACAGTCGCAGGTCCACACCCCTACCCCATGATGATACGCGATATTCAATCGATTATAGGATGGGAGGCAAAAGCCCAACTAGATATGGTAGAGGGATCTCTGCCCGATAAAGTGATCGCCTGTATTGGAGGAGGATCCAATGCGTTGGGAATTTTCAATCACTTTTTGGAAGACAAAGAGGTTGAGTGTATTGGTATTGAAGCAGGAGGATTGGGACTTGATAGCAAACATGGATCCTCTCTTGCCAAAGGATCACCAGGGGTGCTACATGGTCAACTTAGCTACCTACTCCAAGATGAAGATGGACAGATAGAGGAGGCTCACTCCATCTCTGCTGGTCTGGACTATCCAGGTATTGGACCAGAACATGCCTACCTCAAAGAGGAAGGTATCGTCACCTATGATCATATCACAGATGATGAAGCGATGGAGGCATTTGTATGGCTCTCTCAAAAAGAGGGGATTATCCCTGCGTTTGAATCCTCTCACGCAGTTGCCTACCTCAAAAAGATGAATCCTCAAGAGATAGAGGGCAAAACCATACTCATCAACCTCTCAGGAAGAGGAGACAAAGATATGATCCAAGCACAAGATATCTTGGCTGATCAATTTAAATAACCATAAAATAGATATAAAGAGAGAATAATAAATGAATTTTGAATTAACCATTACCCCTACTGCTGATATCCAAGCTGATATTGAAATAATTATTGTTGTGGCAAAAGAGCTAGATCACCATTTTGTTCAAGATAGAGCTATCTTAGAGAAACTTGGATTCCAAGGAGAGCAGGATGAGACCGCACTACTTGTTGAACAAAACAGAGTCTATGTTGGCATAGAGAAACTCGCTAGTATTCATATACGTACGGCTGTTGCAACTGCCATTCGAAAAATCAAAAATATCAAATCATATCAACATCTCAAAATCGCCTCCTACATGAATCACCAAAAATGCACCGCAGCACTCAAAGCCACGGTAGAAGGAGTCATTCTGGGTGCTTATCAATTTGACCGATATAAGAGCAAAAAGTCACCACACAATATAGAGAAGGTCACCATCTCACTTGAGGATTATAGTGGATTTGATCTTGATATCCAAAAGTGTGCTACGGCAATGACCTCGGCACAGATCTTGGCTGAAGCGACAAACTTTACCCGTGATATTGTCAATACCTCTCCTGATGACTGCTATCCCAAAGTCATGGCAAAAATTGCCAAAAAGATGGCAAAAGAGGGTACTCTTGAGTGTAAAATACTAAAACCCAAAGAGCTAAAAAAAGAGAAAATGCAGACACTACTAGCTGTCGCTCGTGCTTCACGCCACCGCCCAAGAGTGATTCATCTTAGCCATAAACCCCAAAACCCAAAAGCGGTTATTAGTTTGGTAGGAAAGGGTCTTACTTATGATAGTGGTGGATTGAGCCTTAAACCTTCAGATTTTATGGTTACCATGAAATCAGATAAGAGTGGAGGATCTGCAGTACTTGGGATTATGAAAGCTGTCTCCGAGATGAATCTACCTATTGAAGTGCATGGATTTGTGGGAGCAGTGGAGAATATGATTGGAGGAGATGCCTACAAGCCTGATGATGTTTTGGTAGCCAAAAATGGAACAACCATTGAGATTCGCAATACCGATGCTGAGGGGCGTTTGGTACTTGCTGATACGCTTTGCTATGCCCAACAAGAGGTCAAGGCAGATTATCTCTTTGATTTTGCTACCCTCACAGGGGCTTCGATGGTGGGTGTAGGACACTACACCTCTAGCATTATGGGGAATAATCCCGAAGTAGTCCAAGAGCTAATCAAAGGAGCCAATATCGCAGGAGAGTTTGCTACCCAACTTGATTTTAACCGATATCTAAAAAAAACCATCAAAAGTGAAATAGCTGATATCTGCAATATCTCAAATACCCGTTATGGAGGAGCTATCACCGCGGGTCTCTTCTTGGAGGCTTTTATCGATGAGGATCACAAAGATAAATGGGCACATATTGATATCGCAGGTCCTGCCTTTGTTGAGCATGCTTGGGGAGAGAATCCTCATGGAGCCAGTGGTGCGGGAGTACGCATGATGATCAAATTTCTTGAAAAATTGAGCAAAGAGTCCTCATGATTGCCATACTAAGGAGAAATAGATATTTCAAAATACTCTTTTATATCGCTTTGGTTGTTGTCTTTTGTCTGGCGATTGTTCCTGATGACCATGTCCATATAGCGTGGAAATATGCCGACAAGATCAAACACGCCAGTGCATTTTTTGTACTCTCTTTTCTCCTTAATCGTGCCTCATCTACCATTCAACATCGATTAAGAAATATGGGGGCATTGCTTCTTTTTGGAATTTTTATTGAGTTTGTACAATACTTTTTCCCTGAGAGGGAATCCTCCTTTTCTGATATTTTGGCAGATTTGGTAGGGATTCTTCTCTTTCAACTTCTCTACTCTCTTCTAAGATTTATAAAGCATCAAAGAAAAAAATCCAAATAACCCCCTCTTCACCAACTTTTGGCTAAAATCCCATAACTATTTTTATACACAAGGAATATCATGGGATTAAGCATCGGACTGGTAGGACTGCCTAACGTAGGTAAGTCAACAACCTTTAACGCCCTAACCAAAGCACAAAATGCAGAGAGTGCCAACTACCCTTTCTGTACCATCGAACCCAACAAAGCCATCGTACCTGTACCCGATAGCCGACTAGAAGAATTAGCAAAAATTGTTAATCCTGAGAAAATTCAATACTCTACACTTGATTTTGTAGATATTGCAGGACTCGTCAAAGGAGCTAGCAAAGGAGAGGGACTAGGCAATAAATTTCTCTCCAATATTCGAGAGACTGAGGTTATCCTTCATATTGTGAGATGTTTTGAAGATGAGAATATTGTTCATACTGAAGGGTCTATCGATCCATTGAGAGATGTTGAGATTATTGAACAAGAGCTACTCTTTGCAGATCTTGATGCGGTACAAAAACGGGTAGATTTACTTAAGAAAAAAGCACGAGGCAATGACAAAGATGCCAAAGCACAACTCGAAGTTGCCCAAGAGTTACTACTTCATATCGAAGAGAACAATCCTGTCTCAACCTATCCAAGAATTGAAGATGATGCCTTTATCGCAATCAACAAGGATCTTAGACTGCTCACTGCCAAAGAGATTATCTATGGTGCCAATGTAGATGAAGAGGGATTGACCAAGGACAATGAATTTGTAGAGAGTCTCAAGAGTTATGCACGTGAGCGAAACTATGAAGTGATCAAGCTCTGTGCCAAGCTTGAAGAGGAGATGGTCGAGTTTGATGATGAAGAGCGAGAGGAGATGCTCTCTGATCTAGGGGTTACAGAGAGTGGATTAGAGCAGATTATTCACAAAGGATTTGACAAACTAGGACTACAGAGCTACTTCACCGCAGGGGTCAAAGAGGTAAGAGCATGGACAATTCGCCAAGGCACAACCGCACCCAAAGCTGCCGCTGTTATTCATAATGATTTTGAAAAGGGTTTCATACGTGCTGAGGTGATTTCTTATGAAGATTTCATTCAATATGGTGGAGAGCAAGGTGCTAAAGAGGCAGGCAAAAACAGATTAGAGGGCAAAGAGTATATCGTCCAAGATGGAGATGTGATGCACTTTAGGTTCAATGTCTAATCGATTAACAACACCCTACGATAATCTCTTTTGAGATCCTCTAAATTAATATCAAAAAGATCTCACTCCTTCCCAAAAAATGTAAAGATACCATCCCTCTCTAGTGGCTTGGTTATCTCATTGAGTTTTTCACTATTATAGCCTAACTCTTTGAGTCTTTCGAGTACAGGAGGATGAGTATAGTAGAAAAACACTACCAATGGATGCGATTTGGGAAAGGCTTTGTTCTCATCAACCAATTTAATCAACGCCAAGACCAAATTCTCTTTGCCCCCTAGCTCACTACCAAACTTATCGGCTGCATACTCATTATGACGGCTTACAAAGCTCATAATAGGAGTAAAGAGAAAAGAGATCAGAGGCAAAAGTAACATCATCATTGCAATCTCTGCTCCTGCACTCTTCTCAATCCCCATTGCATAAAAAAGATCCTCAGGCAAGTTACCCAAAAGGAGAAAAGCCACAAAGAGCAATACCCCCATCATACTGATATTTTTCCAAATATCTCCATGAGAAAAGTGTCCTAGCTCATGTCCTAAAACAGCGAGTAGCTCTTTGTTGGTAAGTTTCTCAATAAGTGTATCGAAAAGTACCACACGTTTGGTCTTTCCTAATCCTCCAAAATAGGCATTGAGTCGGTTATCTCTTCTACTTGCATCAATTACAAATACCCCATCACTTTTGAGTCCTACCCCCTCCATCATCTCGATAATATCATCACGCAATTCACCCTCCTCTAGAGGAGTAAATTTGTTGAAAATAGGAGCGATCAAGGTGGGATAGATAAGGTTAACCAAAAGGGCAATTGCAAAGAGTAGCATAAATCCCCAAAGCCACCAGTGAGAGATATTCAGAATAATCCATCCCAAAAGATAAAAGATAGCCCCACCAAATAAAAAGAAGATCACCATTGATTTGAATTGATCCTGAAGATAGAGTTTGGGGGTGGTTTGACTAAAACCATACTCTTTATCCAACTCAAACGTCTGATAGAGATCAAATGGCAATCCAACAATATAATTAATAGCGATAAATCCAAAAAGAAACACAACCGCACTCATCACCGATCCATCTACCTCTAGTGTAGAGGAGAGCCATCCAAATCCCATGGTTAACCACCAGACAAACATTAAGTAATCAACAAGAGTTGAGAGGAGTTCCACTCTGCCCTTCTTAATCGCATACTCCCCTGCAACTTGATACTTCTCTTGGCTCATCAAAACCGCCTCTTTGTTTTTCTCCTTGGCAATATACCCAATCTGCATAATAGAGATATAGAGTTTTATCAAGGTATAGAGTGTATAGAGGATCATAATAACTTGTAACATCTTTGTGCTCACTTTTAAAATTTTTATGGAATATATCTAAGATATACTTAATTGGTTTTTAAGGGTTGTAGATTTAACCCAAAAAATGTTATATTACTTAAAAGTGAAATTTTAGGAAAATTAGATGGATAGAAAAGAAGTTTATCAGAGATTAGAGAGCATATTAAGCTCTGTCAAAAAGATTGATTATCATGAAATAACCCTCTATTTGGTCAAAAAAGAGCAACTCGATAAGATCTTGTCCTTAGAGTTAGCCGTTCGTGCTAACAATCTCGAAAATGGTATAGAGAAGAAAAATCACTTCTATGAATATGCTAAAATTATCAATCCTCAATATCCTGCCTTTAAATATACTCTTTCTATGAAACATAAGAAAAAAGAGATATTTGACCCTGCAAAGGTACAAAAGGCACTCCCTGCTGAGTTTGAAATATGGAAAAACAAATCCCGTGCTATACTAGAAAAGCAGATCAAAGAGGAGGAGAGTGCAATCACTGACGATCAGGCAAAACAACTTCGCAAAGAGTTAGAAAAAGAGATTGAACTAGCACGACACAATATCGAAAAGGTTTTAGAGAACTACCATGAGTATGATGTGGTAATCTCTACCTTTGAGGAGTACACCTACTACCCTGCGTTATATTATGTTATGGAACTCCCCAATGGCAAAACAAAACCTGCCGATACTCATCTACGTAAAGATGTTCCCAATATTCTTTATTATCATGATGAGCGTCCCTATGCTGAACTACGTGCCAATGATCGCATGAGTCGCATTATCCAAGATTTTGATCGCTTTTGTGGAAGTATCTACATCAAAAGAAAAGAGCCATCATAATACAGTACACTAGATCTAAATAGCACCCTTATCAGATATCAAATTGTAGGGTTTATAGCAATTTTATGGATTAAGTCAGGAGAGGGCTATATCATCGCCCTCATCTCCTCTTCGCTCAATGTTCTAATACCAAGATTCTTAGCTTTGGTATATTTAGAACCTGCATCATCTCCATAAATGACAAAGTCCGTTTTTTTGCTAACAGAGCTACTCACTTTGGCTCCTAACTTCTCTAGCATCTCCTTGATTACTCCACGCCCTACGGACATTGTCCCTGTCAATACGACAGTTTTGTCTTTAAAGGGGTTTGCTACTGCTTCTACTTTTGACTCTATGGTGGGGTTTATCTCCTCTAAAAGCTTAAGAACAAAATTGCGATTAACACGCATAAACTCTACAAAAGAGGTTGCCATCTCACCCCCTATACCATCGATAGCTTCAAGTTGCTCCTTGGTAGCATCTACCAAATTCAATCCAAACTCCAGAGCAATCATCCGTCCTGCTACTGATCCTATATGCTCAATGCCCATTGCACTCACCACACGAGAGAGTGGTGTGCCTTTGGTCTTGGCAATAGAGGAGAGAAGTTTGTTGATTCGCTTCTCTTTAAATCCCTCTAACCCCTCCAAATCCTCATATTTCAAGTGGTAAAGTCCTAAAATATCTCTGATTTTTCCCTCATTGACAAGTATCTTTACAATACGAGATCCCAACCCATCAATATTCATAGAAGATTTTTTGGCAAAGTGGATAATAGCATTAACCACCCGAGCAGGACAATCCATATTTTGGCACTTGATCAGTCTCCCCTCATCTAATACTTCAGAGCCACAAGTAGGACATTTGGTAGGTCTTGCTATCTCAATCTCACTGCCATCTCGTCGATCAATTAGGACTTTGGTAATTTTGGGGATCACATCACCTGAACGAATCAAGATCACACTATCACCAACTCTCAAACCTTTTCGTTCTATCTCATCAAAATTATGAAGTGTTGCACGGCTTATAATAGCACCTTCAATCTCAACTGGCTCCACTTCAGCAACAGGAGTAATCACCCCTGTCCGTCCTACCTGTAGGGTAATGGCATTGACTTTTGTAATCTTCTCTACCGCAGGGAACTTATAGGCACACATCCACTTTGGCACTTTGACCGTATAGCCTAACTGCTCCTCTTTTTCCACATTATCAACTTTGATCACCATCCCATCCATCATCATCGGAATCTCATCACGCTTGGCGATCAAAAATTGATAAAACGCCTCTATCTCTTCCATACTTCTACAGGCTTTTGAGTAGGGAGGCTCCAAAAACCCTTGCTGATAGACAAAGCTCATCTTCTCAGAGAGATTGGCATGAGGTAGCGTGTTTTCACCCAAACCCCAAGGGTAAAAGACCAAACGACGTTTTGCGGTTATGGAGCTATCAAGTTGACGGAGACTTCCTGCTGCTGCATTACGTGGATTGGCAAAGGGTGTCTCTTGCTCTTTTTGTCGCTCTTGATTGATAATATCAAAATCATCTTTGCGAATAACCACCTCTCCTCGAATCTCAATGAGATCTTGATAGGCGATGGTTAGAGGTACTGAGCGAATGGTACGGACATTGTCTGTCACCTCCTCTCCAACAAGACCATCTCCTCGGGTAATTGCTCGTACCAATTTCCCATTATCATAGAGCAGATTCATACTTGCCCCATCAAATTTTGGCTCACAGAAATAGGGAGTCTCTCCTATATTTTTGACCACCCTATCCAACCACTCTTCAACCTCATCAGGGGTAAAGACATCCTCCATACTCCACATACGCTTGATATGTTTTGCCTTGCTAAACTCCTCACGGATAACCCCACCTACTCGTTGTGTAGGTGAGTCCTCTGCCTTGGCATGAGGGTTGGCTATCTCATAATCCAATACTTCATGATAGAGACGATCATACTCCTCATCAGTAGCTATGGGATCATCTTCAACATAGTAGGCATAAGCCCATTTTTTAAGTATTTCTATCTTCTGTTGGTAGGCTTCTTTGGTCATCTTTTGTCTTTAATTTTTTTTGATATTTTAGCATTTTGGGCTTAGAGTATAAGTAGCAAAAAGATATAATCTGCACCATGAAACCAAATAGACTCTATGCCGACACAATTACCAAAAGACTCAACTGTCCTCAGTGTGGATATCTATTACCTCTTCGTTTTCGTTGGACAAAATTGGTAGAGTGTCCTGCGTGTAAATCCTCTATCTTTTTGGAAGATGAAGGAGCCAAGGTTATTGGCAAGGCATCTACACTCTCTCCTGAGCCCTCTTTGATTAGAGTGCATGATCCCATTATTATTGATCGTACAAACTATCTACCACTAGGCAAGATACGCTATAGCTATGGGCGTGGTTTTTGGGAGGAGTGGTTTCTTATCAATCAAAACAATCAAGAGTTTTGGCTCAGTATTGATGAGGGAGATTTTGTTTTGGAGCGTCCAGCCAAAATGACTCTTCCTTTTAGCAATATCGACAAACTTACTATGGGAAAGAGTTATGGTGAGTATGTCGTTACAGAGATAGGAGAGGGAGAGTGTGTCGGCTTTGAGGGGGAACTACCCAAAAAGATAACCATCAATGAGAAACATCGCTATGTTCATCTCTCCAAAGGGGGAGCATCACTCATGACAATAGAGTCCTCCAAAGAGGGCATAGAGATATTCAAGGGCAAATGGATTGATCCCTTTGAGATCAAAAAGGTCAATGGATGAGCCAACACTATAGTATCAAATGCCCCAACTGTGCTGCTCCACTCAATCTACTTGGGGGTGGACGGGTAGAGAGCATCACATGCAACTACTGCAAGAGCCTGATTGAGCTTGGCAAGGAGTATAAAGTACTCTCAACCTTCAAAGAGGTAGAGATACCCCACTCCCCCTTCAAGATAGGAATGAGAGGCAAGATCAATGAGATAGAGTGGACAATTATTGGATGGATTCTCTATTGCAGTTTGGATGAGTTGGATGACCAATGGAGTGAATTTCTACTCTTCTCTCCACTCTATGGATATGGTTGGTTAATCTATGAATCAGGAACTGTCAGTTTCTCAAAAAGAGTGCGTGATTTCAATATTCCAAAGTGGCAAATGAGACAAAACAACAGTACTGTTTTTTATCGTCAAGGAGACTATCTACTCCAAGGAATACCATATCGCTCACTTATTAAGTTTGTCCAAGGAGAGCTGACATGGATTGCCAAACAGAATGATCAAATTGAGTGTTGGGACTACAAAGGGAGAAAAAATGAGATGCTCACCATCGAAAAGAGCAACCAAGAGATAGAGGTTTATCATACCAAACGACTCGATGCAAGAGAGATCTATAAGAGTTTTGGTGTCGCTTCTAAAGATCAAGTTATCAAAAAGGAGAGCCTAAAGGAGCAACTCTCTAATGAACGTTTAGAGAAGCGAGGTTTTTCTTTTTATGCACTTGTCTTTATTGCTACTATTCTACTAGGATTGACTATTGCCCCGTTCAAAGGCAAAACCATACTCAAACAACAGATCAATGTCGATATGACCCTCCCTTTTAAACTCTCAAACGAGGCTTTTTTACAACAAATCACCCTACGAAGTGATAGCAATCAACACCTCAATAACTATCAGATCTCTCTTTATCAAAACAACAAAGAGTTACTCTATATCGACCGAAATAGAGCCACACTCAATCATCAAAAATTTGACAACACATGGAACTATCGAGCCATTGGTGCTAATATCTATCTCAAACTAACCCAAGGAGAGTATCAACTCAAAATAACCAGAGTAGATAAACAGATCACCTCACCACTAACTATTGTAATCAAAGAGAGAGTCATCAAAAAGGGATATATCATTACGCTATTTGTTGCTATTATGTTACTACTGTACTATTTGACATTCAAAAGTACCAATAGAGTACTCTTGGCAACTATTGGCGTATTGGTTGCTATCATTGCCTTTTTAAATAAAGAGGGGGATGACGATGACTAGAGTTATGCTCATTCTCTTTGGTACGTTAACCATTGGAAGCCTCTACCTTACCTATCAAGGTATAGGACAAACAGGTGTGGAGCCTATTGAAAAGGAGAGAAAATCGACAGTTAGATCCTCCTCTTATGGCTCATATTATGGTGGCAATAGCGGTGGCTTTAGTTTTGGTAAATAAATTTTTAAGGAGAGACAATGACAGAAATAACTGAGACCCTCATCTATGCAGGAATAGGATTGATTGTATTTATCATCGCACTTATTATTATGGAGGTGGCGACCAAATTCTCAATCACCAAAAAAATTGCCCATGAGGGTAATATCGCTTTGGCAATTGTAATCGCATCTATTATCGCCTCACTAGGGATGATCATCTCTTCAGCGATACATTAATATCCATTCCCTCTTGAAAGGGGGTTGATTATTCTTATAATCTTTCTGAACTCATCCTTACTAATCAAAATATTCAACAATAAATAAAAAAAGAGATAAAAAAATGGAAAAGCCTAATAAGAAAAGAGAAAAATCAAAGCGGCAGCGACCTACATTCCCAATCCAGAGAGGATAAGTATTATCGGCGATGGGAGGCTTAACTGCTAGGTTCGGAATGGAACTAGGTGTGACCCTCCTCTAAAGCCACCACTAAGAAAGGTAAACATACAATATACTGTAGGGATAACCCTTGTGGTTACCCATTTTGAACATATATGTTTATCTTTCTCAGCCCTTATAGCTTTGAAGTTCTTATAATGAGATGTTAATACATAACATAGTTAAGAGTCTAATTTCATGTTGTTGACTATCTGTTATGGATAACCACAAGGGTTATCCCTACAATTTTTTAATGCACTTAATAAGGTAGTGCTTTAGATCTTATGTAAAACACAAACGATCTATTAGTACTGGTCAGCTAAACGCCTTACAACGCTTACACACCCAGCCTATCAACCACGTAGTCTTCGTGGGATCTTCAGGGAAGATTCAT
>CAZEUB010000002.1:0-14874 GCA_964515605.1 uncultured Sulfurovum sp.
GGATGCAAAAGCGTAAGCCTCCTATTTAGAGTTACCGCTTTACAATAAACTTAATGGCAATCATTATCAATATAACCTCCAACAGAGAAGCCAATATAATTGCATAGTAACTATGTTCATCTAAAATATCATGATGAAATCCCACTGTTGCTGTCGCAATTAAGAGTGTCAAAGGCATAGCAAGTGAAAGTCCTACTAAAATAGCATCTCTAATCCCTATAATACGTATCAATGTTAGAGATGCCAACAGACGAATTAGGATCATCACCATCATAATTTTGAGTGCTGTTCCCAGTACGGCTGATAAGTAAATATAATCAAATGATGCACCTACATGGATAAAAAATATGGGGACTAAAAAACCAAAACCAAAACTACTCATTTTATGTTCTAATTCCCGTTTATGATAAAAGAAGGTAGAGATAAAAAGTCCTGCAATAAATGCCCCAAAAGCCAACTCCAAATGTAACCATTTCATAATTGCAATCATAATAAAAAATATTCCTATAGCCAAGCGTATATCTTGATCTTTGAGATCTGTTTGAGGCATTATAATGGTTTTGAGTTCAGGATACCACCAAAAGATAAGATGAAGAAAGTAGTAAATTCCTACAATAATACCTAAAAACCCAATCAATAGAAGTAGTTTGTAAAAGAGATCTATACTAAAGCCTAAAGCCACTGATACCTCTAGTATTGTTAAGGAGGTGATGCTCAGTACCTCCCCAATTACCCCAACTAAGAGAGCCATTTTGATCCATGCTTGATCTTTGCCATACTCTTTAGAGAGTGATGCCAAAAGTCCCAAAGAGATCAAAGGCAATGAGGCGACTATAATAGGATTAAGGTGGAGTATAAAGTGTCCAATCATTAGTGTCAGAAGAGTAAGAACCATCAAAAAAACCAAAGAGCGAAAAAGATATGTTTGCTCTATCTTTAAGAGGGTACGAAGATTTACCTCCAATCCAGCCAAAAACATCAAGTAGAGAAATCCAACCTCTGCCATAAGATCAAAAATAATTGTCTCCTCCCCCATCTCTGCACTGATAATACCAACAGAAGCGAGCAGAGAGCCAATAATAATCTCAATCGGTGCAGTTGGTAGTTTAAGGTAGGTTGAGAGATAAGGGGAGAACACCAACACTAAGGAGAGTGTCAGAATATAGAGAATATTACTATCCATGACAACTGGTTGCCACAAAATAGCCTAGATGCTCTAGCATTGCTTTGTCTTTATGAGGCGTATTACCTGAAGTGGTAAGATAGTTACCAATAACAATAGAGTTTGCCCCTGCATCAAACATCTCTCTCTCTGTACCACCAAAGATCAACTCACGTCCACCAGCCACCATAAGCAATCGATCTTCACCCAATCCCTTTCGAGCTTTTTGAATAATCTCTAACGCCTCTGACTTGGTAATGTTTCGTCCTTTTATTGGCAATGCATCATTTGGAATATAGAAATTTAGAGGAGTAGAGTCAGGCTCTAAGGAGAGAATTGCATCAAGCAGACTCTCTCGATCCTCAAGACTCTCACCCATACCCCAAATTCCTCCTGAACAGAGTTGTAATCCTGCTGTTTTGACATTTAGACATGTCTCATAACGCGCCTCCCATGAGTGAGTAGTACAGATCTTCTCATAGTAGGACTTCGAAGTCTCCAAGTTATGATTATAGCTATCGATACCATAATCTTTTAGATATCGCAACTGCTCTATGGTTGCGATACCATTACAGGCAATTAGATTGAGATTCTCTATCTCTTTCTTGATTGCCTCTGCTACCTTAGCAACAAAAGTAGCCTTTTTCTTATCCAATCCTCTACCTGCTGTAACCAAACAGTAACCCAACGCCCCATGAGATTTCGCCTGTTTTGCCTCAGCAACAATTCTCTCTATAGGTTTATAGCTATATCGTTCAATATCAGCATGATAGCGAACACTCTGAGTACAAAATTTACAATCCTCGTTACATGTGCCACTCAATATATTATTGATAGCACATAAAAATATCTCTTTTTTCATCATAAGTGATTATACAAAAAATTTATTAAGGGGAGTCAAAAAAGTATCAACTTAAAATTTAAATTTAAGAAAAACTATCTATCTCCTCTTATTAAGAAGATACCTTTTTAAAACGCCCTCAAAACCACCGCCGCCCCAACAGCAATCTGATACAAGATCTGTGTCACGCTAGAGGTAATCTGAATATTTTTACTATCTACTTTGCCTAGTACCAAAATAGCATCTCCTGCGGTAACCTCAAGTGGTTTTCCATCCCACCATGAGGTGGCATTGTAGGTAATGACCTTGCCGTTCTTTTTGACCAGCAGAACCTTCTCTTGGTTAGCCCTTGGCGAGAATCCTCCACATGAGGCGATATAATCAGCAATAGTATAACCAGGAACAAAAGTTTGTGCATTGGGCAGAGATACCTCTCCCTCTACGACTACGATATGACTCTTCTTGGGGATAAAGATCTTATCACCATCCTCAAGAGTAATCTCTGAGAGATCGGTAGCATCATTGATAATAACTTGCCCTTTGGGTTCTACTTTGGAGGCTCTCTCGATAAAATCTAAAACCAAAGCGGACTCCTCCTTGCGGATCTTTGCCTCCTCTGTGGTAGAAGATCCTGTGGTTAGGATTCGTGCCTCCAGATCCTTTAGATTGGCATCGATAAGCTGTTTTTGTTTGCGTGCGATACTTTTTCTATAGAGTTGCACAGCATCTGCATCAGAGAGTGGGGTCATGACCAGTTCAGAGAGTAGATCTTTGAGTGTTGTGCCTTTTTGCACACTTAATGTGTGAAGATTGGCATGTTCTCCTACGATATTGATCGTAATATTATCCTTGAGATAATCGGATATAAAGTTGATCTTCTCACCACCATTAAGCACCACACTATATCGCTCACTCATGGCATGTTTCTCTATGGTTTGATGCCCATGGTTCCATCTGGTTATCATAAAGTGTGTAACTGTTGGCTTAGGCAACACAAATGGTATAATCTCATCAACACTCACACTCTTAGATAATAGCTCAAAAATATACCCTCTCTCTACCTCACCTTCAATGCTTATCGTATTATGCCGATTGGCAACCTTGATCACATCACCATTTTGAAACTGAGATATCACAAGCTTTCCCTGAAGCAAGAACTCATAAAGATCAAACTTTTTGACAACTCTATTATGACGAAGAACCGTTATGTCTCGATAACTTCCTATCGATTTTTTGACCCCTCCTGCCTTGTCAAGAAATTGCAAAACAGAATCAGAAGAGATCCCCTCATATAATCCAGGATGCTCTACCCCACCTGTAACAAAAACAGAGATAGGGTTATAGGTATTAAGCGTTGCATAGACAAAGACATTGCTGTTAAATACCCTCTTGACCACACGCCTCACATGCTCTTTGAGATCTTCTGATCTTACCCCTAAAAGATGAATTGTTCCTACTTTGGGGATAAAGATATTCCCCTTTTTATCTATCTTGAGATTGGCAGCATACTCAAAAGCACCCCAAAGTTTAATAGAGACGATATCCCCAATATTCAAAAGATAATTAGGATTATCCATTAGCTGTTTGCTCTCTTTGAAGTGTCCATGAAAGAGAGACTCCCCAAAAAAGATTTTGTCTCTATTAGAAGCGACATTATCTCTCTCAATATTTTTGCTCTCCAACGCAATATCAACACCCCAAAGTATATTTATAAAATAGAGAAAAAATACTACTCTCTTCATCTACGCTCCTTTAATCCCTGTGATCTTTTATTATTGCATAAATCATTGTAACAATACCATAAACCATAAAGAGTACCAAAAAGAGCGTGATAATATTTTTGATCTTATTGGGTTCACTATAGTCATCTGATAGTGTAGGCTTCAAGACAATGATCAAATTTTTTGCATTTTGTGTCGCTTGAATCATCGCCATATCAAGCTGAATAAGTGTCTGCTTATATCGCTCTTTGCTAAACTCAACATCTGCTCTAAGCTGTTCAAACTCGAAAAGATTCTCATTAAGCTCATCTCTTCCTGAACCTGAGAGTTCAGATCGAACCTCAAACAGCTTTTTTTTCAGACTCACAATCTCACCACTTAGTGTTTTGAGTTCTACACTCTTGGGGTTCATATACTGCTTTAGATTGGCATACTCAATCTCTTTTTGTACCAATCGTGTCTCTAGTCGAGCCAAAATGGCACTTTTTGCTTTGATATCAATAGAGGGGTTAATTGTCTTATGGTTATTTTGATAATCCAGTAGCTTCTCTATAGCGTCAATCAATATCTTCTTATTTTGCTTCTCTTGTCTCTTGATAAAGTCAAGCAACTCATTTCCATTCTCTTTGTCATACATATTTAGCTTCTTTTCAGCCTGAACCAGAATATAATCAAGGATCTCTCTCGCCACAACAGGATCGGTATGAAAGAAACTAATATCCAAAGTACTAGAGGACTCATCATAGAGAATACTCAAACGCTTCTGATAGAGTGCCAAAAAATCAGCAAAAGAGGAGAAGCTATATTTTCGCTGGAGTATATCTAACGCTTCACTTTGATAATGTTTACGCAAAGAGAATCTCTTATCAAGCATCATAAACATCTCTGAAGAGGAGATAAACTTCTCTAAGAGCTTTGACTCTTGCATATTAGAGGAGTTTGTAGGCATGATAGCACTCAACATATCCGAAGGAGCCGCAGAGGGTTTTAGATCTTTGATCAAAACTGTAGAGGAGGATTGGTATAGCTCTGTCTGCACAAAGATAATATAGTACGACACAAGGATAAAAGGGAGCAAAAAGAGTATCAAAAACTTTCTGTTTTTTAGTATCTTCATGATGCTACCCCTTCTTATTGATATCTTGATACATCTCTATTGCATCTTTTATATCATCAAAATAGTGTAATTTCGCATTGTGAGAGACAATCCCCACATCGCAGATATCTCGTAATGTCCCCATATCATGACTCACTAGCAGTACATTGCAACTCTCTATCTTTTTCATCAGTGCCTCTTTGGATTTTTTGCGAAATCGTGCATCCCCTACAGAGAGGGTCTCATCGATTAGAAGATAATCAAAATCAAATGCCAAACTAAGCCCAAAAGTGAGCCTCGATTTCATCCCTGAAGAGTAGGTTTTAATCGGCATCTCAAAATAGTCTCCAAGCTCAGAAAACTCTTTGACAAACTCAATAGAGCGATCTATCTCTGCTTTGCTTTTGCCATAGATACGACAGACAAACTTCACATTAGCCCGTCCTGTCATATTGTTTTGAAAGCCTCCACCTACTCCCATAACCCACGAGAAGCTCTTGTCAGAGATAATCTTACCCTCATTGGGGAACTCTATCTTGCCTAACATCTTCATCAATGTGGACTTCCCTGCACCATTTCTTCCTAAGATACCAATATTGACATCCGAAGGAATTGAAAAGGTGCTATTTTTTAGGATATAGTGCTTTCCTTGTGGTGTCCTAAAATATTTGGTTACATTTTGAAGTTCAATCATATAGATATAATACCCTTTTCAAGCTTTCGATACAACAAAAGTCCTAAATAGATCGGAATAACTGTCCAGATCGCCATATATTGATAATCAACAAAACCATCATCCAATACAAAAAAATAGTATCCGTGTATCATCTCCATAAAATGAGCCAAAGGGTTATAGTACAGAAGAGACCCTACCGCCTGAGGGAGATCCTGCATAGAGTAGAAGACCGCAGAGACAAACATCAATGGGGAGAGAAGAATCTTCACAACCTTTTTGAAACTCTCAAAAAAGAGACTAATTACCGCAACCAAAAGACCCACAGAGAAGGCAAAAATAATCAACCATAGATAGGCAAATATCACCATTCCCAAATTTTTGGGATTCATATCAAAATCAAAATAGAGACCAACCAAAATAAAGATAATAGCAATAACAATAGTAACAAGCACCTCTACCAAAAGTCGAGCAATAAGTGCATCGATGGGTTTAACCTGCTTATAAGCATAGAGTCCTTTGTTTGCCGAAAAGGCACCAAGTGATCTATCAACAACATGTCGAAAGATATTAAAACCAATAAACCCCAAGGTGATAAAGACATGATAATCAAAATTTGAGTTATTCCCAAAGAGCAACACCTTAACCATCACAAAGACAAGAATCTGCATCAATGGCTCGAAAATAACCCAAAAGTACCCCAATTTTCCCGCAGAGAATCGAACATTAACCTCTCGCAAAAAGAGTGCATAGATAACAGACTTCTGTACTTCCCATGGGGTGCGTTGGCTCAAGACTATAACCTTCCATCTGCCTTATCTAAGATCGATTTGATATCAAAAACCACCTGACTTTCATCATCAAAACGCAATGCCTTATACTCATCATGAGCCACTGCCAAGACAACAGCATCATACTCAGAGAGTATAGGAGATTGCTTGAGCCTCAACCCATACTCATGAGCAACCTCATCTTCATCTGCCCAATAGTCACTCACTGATAGATCACAACCAAACTCTTGTAGCTCACGAATCACATCAATTACTCTGGAGTTTCTGATATCAGGACAGTTCTCTTTGAAGGTGACACCCAAGACAAGCACCCTACTTCCTTCAATCTTTTTGCCTTTTTTGATCATCAATTTAATCACCTGATTGGCAACATAGATCCCCATATTATCATTGAGTCGTCTTCCTGCTAAGATAATCTCAGGATTGTATCCCACCTCTTGTGCTTTGTGGGTAAGATAGTAGGGATCCACGCCGATACAGTGTCCACCAACCAGTCCTGGTCTAAAGGGCAAAAAGTTCCATTTGGTTCCTGCTGCCTCAAGAACCGCATTGGTATCGATATTGAGTCGATTAAAAATCATAGAGAGTTCATTGACAAAAGCGATATTGATATCTCTTTGAGAGTTTTCAATAACCTTAGCAGCCTCTGCTACCTTAATAGAGGGTGCCAAATGGGTTCCTGCTGTAATGACACTAGCATATAGCTCATTGACTCTTTGACCAATTTCAGGGGTTGATCCTGAGGTAACCTTGAGAATCTTGGTTACTGTATGCTCCTTATCCCCTGGATTGATACGCTCAGGAGAGTAACCACAATAGAAATCCTCATTAAATGTCAATCCTGAAAACTGCTCCAAAACAGGCACACAATCCTCCTCTGTTGCACCTGGATAGACTGTTGATTCATAGATAACAATATCTCCCTTTTTAAGCACCTTCCCAATTGATTCACTTGCCTTTAATAGCGGGGTTAGATCAGGTTTCTTATGTTTGTCTATAGGTGTTGGGACTGTGACAATATAGATATTACAATCAGCGATCTCCTCTAAGCTATTTGTAAACTTCATACTATTGGCAATCGCCTCTTTGACCTGTTCATCACTAAGCTCTAGTGTTCTATCATGACCTGAAGATAGCTCATCAATTCGCCACTGTGCAATATCAAATCCAACCACTTCATACTTAAAAGAGAAGGCATGAGCCAATGGCAACCCTACATATCCTAAACCAATAATTGCTATTTTATTTTTCATATTACCACGCTATATTCAATTTAAATTTAGATATTATAGCAAATTTTATATTCCCAAATCATAAATCTGAACAATACCTACCAACTTTTTTGCTGAGCATACCAGAAGTGAATTGACTTTATATTTAGTAAGCATCTGCTGTGCCTCTACCAATTTGGCTTTGGCATCAATAGTTTTAGGCTGACAACTCATCAGATCAGAGGCGATCAATGAGAAAAACTGCTCCTCGCTACGCTCCATGGCACGTCGAATATCCCCATCTGTAATAATGCCTAAAATCTCCTCTTTGTGCATAACAATAGCCAATCCCATCTTTGAGTTTGAGACCACCTGAATAATATGCTTGATATTATCCTCTTGTACAACAATAGGAAGTGACTCTGTCTGCATCACATCCTCTACTTTGCTCAAGAGTCGTCTTCCCAAGCTTCCTCCAGGATGAAACTGTGCAAAATCTCTCTCCTTAAAATCTCTCAAACGCATCAAAGCAACCGCCAAAGCATCCCCCATAACAAGTGTGGCAGTGGTAGAGGAGGTGGGTGCCAACTGAAGAGGACACGCCTCTTTGGTAACAGATATATTTAGATGATAGGTGCTGTTTTTTGCCAAAGTGGCATGGGGATTACCGCTCATTGCTACTACGATATTGCCCTGCTCTTTCAAAAAAGGGATCAACTTCAAAACCTCATCAGTCTCTCCTGAGTTTGAGATCAAAAGCACAATATCCTCAGGTTCAATCATCCCCAAATCACCATGATACGCCTCACCAGGATGGAGAAAAAAACTAGGTGTTCCTGTACTTGCCATGGTCGCAGCGATCTTTTTGCCTATAATGCCTGATTTGCCCATCCCTGAGACAATCAACTTCCCACGAGAGTGCAAAATTGTATTGACCACAGAGGCAAAATCTGGGGTAAGCTTATCTCCTAGCATAGCTATCTCTCTGGACTCTATGGCAAATACCTCTTTGGCAATATCATCTATATTCATTATTTACCCTCTTTTATTAGTTTGTTTGGTGTCTAAACTCTGGCACAATCTCTTTGAGTGCCAAGAGAAGATCCTCTCTCTCTTTTAGTTGCTCAATTGCCATAAGAAGTCTCTCATACGCTACAGGGGGATTTTGGGAGACCATAATTGAGCTATACTCTGTTTTGAGATCTGCCTCATCAATCAATAGCTCCTCATAGAGCTTCTCCCCTGGACGCAATCCTGTAAATCGAATCCCAATATCCTCTCGCCCTGAGAGTTCGATCATCCGTTTTGCCAAATCCACTATCTTGACTGGTTCACCCATATCCAAGATAAATAGTTCACCCCCTTTAGCAATAGAGGCAGCTTGGAGGACTAGTTGACACGCCTCAGGGATCATCATAAAGTATCGTGTGATATCAGGATGCGTTACGGTGATATCCTCCCCTTTAGCGATCTGAGATTTGAATTTGGGAATCACAGAGCCTGAACTTCCCAAAACATTACCAAACCGAACAGCTACAATCTCTGTCTCATTAGAGGGGATAGCATGAGCATAAAGCTCACAGATACGTTTGGTCGTTCCCATCACATTGGTTGGGCGTACGGCTTTATCGGTTGAGATGAGTACCACCTTACGCACCTCATAGGCAATCGCTAGATCGATCACATTTTTGGTTCCAAATACATTGTTGTTGACTGCCTCTTGGATATTGGCTTCACAAAGAGGCACATGCTTATAGGCAGCTGCATGAATCACAATATCAGGTCGATACCGTTTAAAGCTTCTCTCTAACATCTCTCGCTCTTGCACATTTTGCATCACGGCTACGGTTTTGCTTGGGTCTAACTCCTCATTGATTGAATAGAGATTAAACTCACTATTATCTACCAAAATAATCTGCTTCGCACCAAATCGCTCCACCTGTCTTGATAATTCACTTCCAATACTCCCCCCTGCCCCTGTAATCATCACCACCTTACCTGCAATAAAGTTAGCAATACTAATCATATCCAGATCTTGAGGCTTACGTGCCAGAAGATCCTCTATCGAGATATCGGCTAAGGCTGTTTTGTTATCCTGTAAGATCTGTGCAATCTTGATCTCCAATATCCCCAATGCACGCAACTGAGTAAATATGCTATCCAACTCTTTTTGAGTGAAGATCTCTGCAATAATCACCGCATCAATATCCAGTCTCTCTATGATCTGCTCCATAGAGGATTGATCATATACAGGGATATTGGAGAAGTATGTTCCAATGGTATTTTTGTCTTTTGAGACCAACGCAATAGGCTGATAGGCAATCTCTCCTCGCAAAGCACTCTTGATTACATCAGTTGCACGCTCTGTTGTGCCTATAATTAGGGTATTTAGATGGTTATGTGAACGGTTGTTCTCAAGATAGAGTCGCTTGGATATTCGCAAAAAACCAATAAAAGAGATCGAGAGAAAGAGATCAATCACAATTGCCGATCGAGGAAATGGTGCAAAATAATGCGTAAAGAGCAGATAGATTAAACTAAAGAGCAAATAGGTAACCAAATGAGCAATAATAATGCGTTTGTACTCATTTAACCCAAAGAAACGCCATGCCACATGATAGATCCGAAAGAGAAAAAAAACCACAATCTTCAAAGGGATCAAAACCATCAACATTGCCACCATCGAATCATAAAATGTTGGGGTAATGGAGAAGTTAAACCGCAGAAGATAAGAGAGAACAACAGTCGATACAGAGATCAACACATCCAAAACCACAAAAAAGAAGATACGTTTCTTGCTAGTAGGATGAAAAAAGAACTCTCTTAACATATCTTTTTAATCGCCTCTACGACACTATCTAATCTAATAGTCTCTTTTTGGAACCCTCTATCTTCAACTCTGCAATGGTTCAAAATCTGAACTTGATCATATTTTTTTGAATTATTTAACGCTATACAAATCATATATCTATCTTCTCATACTCTACTTTTGAGATATTTTTCTCTATTGTATCAAACTCTATACCTACTATGTAGATAGGTAAGTTTTCATTTAGATATTTTTGATGGTAGTTTTTCTCTTTTATTTGAGAGAGGGCATTTTTACCATCTGTTTTAAACTCTATGATATAGATACAACTATCTAGTTTTATCGTTAAATCTATTCTGCCTCTATTGGTACAATCCTCCCCAACTGTATCTACTCCTAAAGCTTTGATATATGAGTAAAATACACTTACATAGTATCCCTCATATTTGTACATCTTGTTGTTTGTAAAGTTGTTATAAGGGATAGAAGCATATAGTGATTTTAGGTTTGTTTCTAGTTTTGTAAAATCATTTGTAATAAGAGATTGATAAATAGCATTTTTTAGTTGCACTGGTTGACTTATATTGCTTATAAAATTTGCTATACTACTCATAAGAGATAGTTTTACCTCTTGGTTTGGTATCGACAAATGATACAAAGGTGTACCATCAAAGTTTTCACTAACTTTAGAAATAGTCAAATATCCTGTCTGCCACATAAGCGTCTCTAACTCTATATAGTCCACATCAAAGCTATTTAACATCATCTCATCTTTGACTACATTTTCTAACTTTGGTAAATAGTAGTTGTTTTTCTCTATCAATTTTAAAAGAAATGTTGGTGTTGCTGTTTGAAACCAGTAACTTCTATATTCAAATTGATTCTCTATAAAGAGTAATATATCAAATGGATTATAAACACCCTCCCCTAAAAACTTATATCCATTATACCATTTTGCTATCTTTTTAAAGTCTTGCCCCTCAAGATGTTTGGCAAATACTCTCTCTATATCATTTTGAGTATATCCACAAATAGTTGCATATTTTTTATTTAATGTGATATCATTTAGGTTATTCAATCCACTAAAAAGACTTACTTTGGAAAACTTTGAAACTCCTGTTATAAAGACAAACTTTATAAACTCATCGCTTCCTTTTATCACACTGTAGAAGTTTTTTAACTCTTCTCTTCGTTTGGTAGCTTCTGGTTTATTGTCGATATTATCAAGTATTGGTTTATCGTACTCATCTATCAAGATAACTACTTTTTTATTGTATCTGTTATAAGCCTCTTCTATTAGTCTTTTAAAACATCCTGGCATTGAGAAATCTTTTGGGCATTTTATATCCAAATCTCTTTGGTTTTTATCCATTATCTCATAGAGTGTTTGGTTAAATCCCTCTGTTGATTTAAAATCCCCATCATTAAAACTTATCCTGATCACTGGATACTTACTAAACTCATAATCACTCTCATAGATACTTAGCCCTTTAAAAAGCTCTCTATCTCCATCAAAGATACTCTTTAGGGTATCAAGGAGTAAACTCTTACCAAATCTTCTTGGTCGAGAAAGAAAGTAATATCTTCCATCTTCTATTAAATCTTTAGTGATATCGGTTTTATCTACATAGATATAATCCTCTTTTAATATATCTTTTAATGTTGATATCCCTATCGGTAGTTTTTTTAGTTTCATTTGTTAACACCCTCATGATTAATAAAAGCATTATAGCATCTCTCATCTTGTATTCACTTCAGAGATCTCTTTAGCAACATACACTTTTAATCACCTCTACTACTTTTTCCAAATCACTATTTGTACTATTTGTTGGTGATGGCAGACATACCCCTTTTCTAAAAAGCTCTTGACTTGTACCATCTACAAATTTGAGACTATCTTGAAAGAGTGGTTGCAGGTGCATAGGTTTCCATAGTGGACGTGATTCAGCATCTATCTCTTCAAGTGCCTCTATGACTTTTAGAGGATCTCTCTTTTCAAAAGTTAACGTACTAAGCCATCTGTTACCACAAGAGTTTTCAATCTCACCCATAAAGGTTATCTCATCTATGCTAGAGAGTTCGTTTTTGTAAAATGCAAATATCTCTCTTTTTCTTCTGATTCTCTCATCCAAAACCTCCATTTGAGCCACACCAATAGCTGCTAATACATTACTAAGTCGGTAGTTGTAGCCAACTTCTCTATGCTCATAGTACAAAAATGGCTCTTTGGCTTGGGTTGAGAGTTTTCTAGCCTGTTCTATCCACTCATGGTTATTGCTAACTAACATTCCCCCACCACTTGTGGTTAGTATCTTGTTGCCATTAAAGCTATACACCCCCATATCGCCAAATGTACCACTCTGCTTACCATCAAAGGTAGCTCCTAAGCTCTCAGCACTATCTTCAATAAGGATTATCTCTTCATTTTTACAAATCTCTACTATCTCATCTATCTTTGCCATCTGTCCGTAAAGATGAGTTAAGATAAGAGCTTTTGGCTTTTTGGGTAACTCTCTTATGGCTTTTTTGAGTAACGTTGGACTTAAATTCCAACTCTCATCACTATCTACAAAAACCGGAGTTGCATTTTGATATAGTATGGCATTTACAGAACCTATAAAAGTAAAAGTTGAAGCTAAAACAAAATCCCCCTCTTTAACTCCTAAAACTCTCAATGCTAGATGCAGTCCAGCCGTTGCACTAGAGAGTGCTAGGGCATTTTTGGTACCTGTATAGTTTTTTATGCTCTCTTCAAATTTATTGACAAACGCTCCAAGTGGTGCAATGTAGTTGCTTTTGAAAACCTCATCTATGTATCTTTGTTCATTGCCGCTCATGTGTGGGGGGGAGAGAAAAATTCGTTTATTCATCCTAGCTATCCTGTAACCGTTTTGATGATATATGCAATATCCTTATTAAGTGACCAATTGAGAACATACTCTTTATTGATTGCCACTTTATCTGGCCATATAACCGTATCGTTATAAGCCGTTGGATCCTCTTGTTTAGAGAGTATCTCCTCTTCATTTTTGTACTTTAGCGAAGCAGGTCCTGTAATCCCTGGTCGTATAGATAATATTATGCGATCTTCACCCTCTAGCTTATCGGCATAACCTGCCACATCAGGACGAGGACCCACAAAACTCATTGAACCCAAAAGTACATTGAAAAGTTGCGGTAACTCATCGATCTTAGTATCTCGAAAGAACTTACCACTCTTGGTAATTCGCATATCATTTGCTGTTGTAATCGAAGTATCAATCCCTGCTATAGGTTGCATTGTCTTTATCTTAAATACCTTAAAAAGTTTGCCATTTAATCCAACTCTATCTTGCCAAAAAATACCAAAACTTTTGGTCTCAATCGAGGCAACAACAAAGGCGACAAGCATAATCCACCATGTCAAAGCGATCCCAATAAGTGCCAAAACAATATCAAAACCTCGCTTTATCACTCTCCCCCAAGCACTCATCGATTGCTACCTTACTTTTTGATCTTGAATATCTTACTATAGGGAGAAGAGACCACCAACTCAAAGAGATTTCTGTCATAATTATCCAACATAAACATCTGCACATAAGCAGAGTTGTATGTCTCTCGATCCATAATGACAAAACTATTATAACTCTTCAGATAGACCACACAAAACTTACCATCAAGATGTTGTGTCTGTGATCGCTTAATTGAATTACCATTGGGACGATACTCAACAATATCAAATCTATAAACCTTTTGAGGAGTTTTCCCCATACGCAAAACCCCTTGAGGTAGATCAAAGATTATACCATTTGCCAAAAGCAGTTGCGTAGCATTTTGTTGACGAATTTGCGTTGGATAAAAAGCGATATTTCGCTCCTTTCTCCCTGTTTTGAGATTGAGATTCCCAAAGACCCCCACCGTAGGAAAGATTCGCATCATACGATAGGGCATATAGAGATAGACATCTCGTGTCTTTGGTGGTAATTTGAAATCAGGCTTTTTCAAATCTTCCAAAAGCTGATTGGGGTTTTTATCTTTGAAGATCTTATCTGCTACCACAGGATGAGACTCATCCATAGCATAAGTCTCTACTGCCAAACGGCTTAGGTTTGCTACCTGCTGTGGAGATGTGGAGAACATTATTTTGGAGATAATAAAGTTGTCGTTGTTATGTTTTGCACCATCAATTAGCGTAGAGGTATCAGAATAGAACCAAATAGGATACCCATAATCCCACCAAGTAAGTGTATAGTCTTTGTCTGAGGCAATTTTATCCAATTTGACCAAATCCTCTACCTCTGTTTTATTGAATACGGTAGGAACTTTATATCCTATAATATGTACAATATTAGGATAGAGCAATCCCATACTCAAAAGAGCTATCAATAGTATTTTTGCTTTCTGATTAACAATAAATCTATCAGCAATAAAAGAAAAGAGATAGACAGCACTAATAGCAGCAACAGGTACAGCATAAACTGTAAATCTAAGTCCAGCCCAATGAGCAAATACCCCAACCCCAATAAGAGGCAAAGCTATCAAAAACTCTTTTTTTCTAATTACCAACAAAAAATAACCTATCACACCAAGA
>CAZEUB010000003.1:0-29493 GCA_964515605.1 uncultured Sulfurovum sp.
TTTCCCTACAATACTTACTACTGTAGGAGTATAAGGTATTAATCATCGTTTCCAATGGCTATCCCTTTCTAAGAGGCAAATTAACTATACTTTACTCACCCGTTCGCCACTCGTCAGCATACTACAAAAGTACTATCTGTTACCGTTCGACTTGCATGTGTTAAGCACGCCGCCAGCGTTCACTCTGAGCCAGGATCAAACTCTCCATTATAAATCTCTTCTTGGTGAGGAACAAAGTCCCTCTCCAATTCATCTCACTAAAGCTTTCACTCCGTGAAGATTAAAGACCAATGTTATGGCTTGAACCATTGTCAGAATCACTTAAATATTTGCTATCTAAGTAAATTCTTATCACTTTTTAATAAAAATGCAAAAATTAAATCTCAAATAGACGTTGATTTTTTCTTTTCTTATATTTGGTTGTTATAGATCACTTTCCGCCTCAAACTTTAATGCAAACCCTTAACTCTTAGGTCCCTCTGTTTGTGGACGCGTATTATAGGGAAAAAAAATCCTCTTGTCAAGGATTTTTTGATGTTTTTGGGGGATTATTTTAAATTTGCTATTTTTTGGGAATCCTTTTGATCTATAAATCTATCTTCAGAACAAAGTTATTATGTCCCTGTTGTCCTTTAACTAGAGTTGACTCCTCTTCATCATTGGCTTCTGGTTCTATTATTCTGCCATTAACTTTGTAAACCACACGTAAAAGTGTGGTGAGGTGCTTGATATTTTTAGGAACTTCTAGTTCAAACTCTAGCTTTTTCTTCTCACCATCTTTCCACCTCTTAACGGCAGATTCAACCATAAGATATTGGCTCTTTATCGCTTTTTTCTTCTTGATATTGTAGATTTTACTTCTTGCTGGGTAGCTGTGGAAGTCATCAAAATCTTTATGTAGAAGTTTAATCTTAGCACCTTCTCCTTTTAACTCTTTAAATGAGACAGAGAGCCACCCCTCTACAGTTTCATAAAAATTGTTATTGGCTTCTAGTGATACTTTGATGCGATGCTCTCCAATAGGTGTTACAGCTACCTTTAGCGTCTTATCAAATGTTTTTTTATAGCTATGTGCAAGCCTATCCATCTCTTTTAGTGTCGCTTTATCAAAATATTTTGGTGAGAGAAATGATGCTATCTTCTCGTAAGGTAGTAAAATCGTCTCTTGTCCCATAGCATAGGGTTGCACTTCGTAGCTGTTATATAAAAAGTAGAGACCTTTAGGGGTGATGGCAAAGTTTTCAGCTAATGTAAACTCATCATTGAACCATCCTGCCTCTTTTAAGCTATCATTTTTTGATAGGTGTTGACTTTTTCTGTAAAAGTTCTCTACAAAGTCTTCAAAAGCCTTCTCTTGATTTGGCTTGAGAATATCTTGAAGCTTTAGTTCTTTTTTGGTTTTTTTGTCTATGTTTTGATACCCTATAGCATAGTTACCATGAGCCCCACCACTGTAAGAGGATATACTCTCTTCCATAGTAAGAGTCTTAGGAGTTGTAGCAAAAATATGGTAACTGCTATGCTCGTATAGATTACTACTATATGATTCATCATCAATCTCTTTGCGAAGCTCTCTTTTTTGAAAAGATTGAATCATCTCTTTAATCTTATCTTTGATAAGTGGTGCAATAGTTTTATCTTTTATGCTATTGATGTCGGGGTACTCTATCTTCTCTTCAAAACAGGATTTTTTGATAGGTTTATGAATTGTACAAGCTTTTTTCTGTTCACTAAAAGTGGTGTATTCAATAAGTGTTTGAGGCTCAACATAGGTTTGCTCCACTTTCGTGTTATCAGAAAAGAGTAGAGGTGTTAGAAGTAGGGTTGAGAGGAGAGTTTTTTTCATAATATTTATTATCCTAATTGAATTATTTTGCGTATTATAGCATCTAATATTAAACAAAAAAACACTCTATACATTAAAACAAGAGTATTTTTTCATCAAGCCATCTTTAAAGCCCATGAGATATAATTCTATCAATAAGAAACAAGAAGGAATAAATAATGGGTAGAGCGTTTGAATACCGTAAAGCAGCAAAGATGAAACGTTGGGGAGCCATGTCCAAAATCTTCCCTAAATTAGGAAAAATCATTACCATGGCAGCCAAAGCGGGTGGACCTGATCCTGATATGAATCCTAGACTTCGTACTGCTATTTTGACAGCAAAAGCACAAAATATGCCAAAGCATAACATTGAAGCAGCCATTAAACGGGCTTCAGGAAAAGATGCGGCAGATATCAAAGAGGTTCATTATGAAGCAAAAGGTCCTTATGGAACCCAATTTATTATCGACTGTGCGACAGACAATGGCACAAGAACCGTTGCCAATATCAAAGCTGTATTGACACGAAACAAAGCAGAGATGCTAACCTCAGGATCCTTAAATTTTATGTTTACTCGAAAATCGGTTTTTACTTTTGACAAAACAGAGGATATGGATATCGAGGAGTTAGAGTTAGAACTTATCGATGCAGGATTAGAAGAGATTGAAGAGGACGTAGAGCCTCAAGAGGTGGGTGAAGACAAAGCCATTATCCGAGTCTATGGAGAGTTTACTTCATTTGGAGATCTATCCAAAGCTTTTGAAGAGATGGGAATTGATATCACCAAAGGGGAACATCAATATATTGCCAATACCCCTATCGAGCTTACTGATGAGCAGATGGAAGAGGTTGACGTACTTATTGATCGACTTGAAGAGGATGAAGATGTCCAAGCTGTCTATACCAACATTAACTAATATGATCATAAAAAGTATAAGACTACAAAAAGCAAAAGGATTAAGAGTAGCAAGATTAAAGCATAATAAAATTGTCACTTATAGTAAACTTTAATCCTAAATAGACTACCATTCTTTTATGAAAAAGATATTAATAACCAATGATGATGGATTTGATTCTCCAGCTCTTTTAGCTCTTGTTGAGGCACTAACACCATTAGCTGAGATTATCACTGTCGCCCCTACTCTGGAAAAGTCTGCATGTGGTCACTCGCTTACCCTTACCAAACCTCTTCGTTTTGTTGAACTTAAACCCAATTTTTATAAACTTGATGATGGGACACCTACAGATTGTGTCTTTTTGGCTCTACATAAGCTTTTTCCCAAAGATGCTCAACCTGATTTGGTTATCTCTGGTATTAATATTGGGGCTAATATGGGTGAGGATATCACCTACTCAGGGACAGCATCAGGAGCGATGGAGGCGGTACTTCAAGGGGTTCCTGCCATTGCTATCTCCCAAGATTTTTCCGATGACATGAGAGAAAAAGAGGGGTTTGATTATGCTTTGGCAACCAAGAGTATCAAGGAGTTGGTGACCAAAATTTTTGAGGGATCTTTCCCCCTTGAGCCTCGTAAATTTCTCAATGTCAATGTCCCTGCTATCCCTATAGAGGAGTCCAAAGGCTTCAGAGTAACCAAAACAGGTAGCCGTATCTACACTAATGATGCCGATTCACATATCAATCCACGAGGAGAGGAGTATTTCTGGATTGGATTGGTCAATCATAAGTGGAGAGAGACAGCGGGGGAGATGAGTGATGTCCAAGCCATCAAGAGTGGCTACGTCTCTATTAGCCCAATTCATCTTGATATGACCGCACATCAAGATATCGAGAAGCTCAAAAGATGGATTTGAGATTTCAACGATGCCAACTGCTCTTTGGGGCAGAAGATTTTGCCAAAATCCAACAAGCAAAAATACTTATTTTGGGTGTTGGGGGTGTCGGCTCTTATGCACTGGATTGTCTTTGGCGTTCTGGGGTATCAGATATTACTATTGTTGATTATGATACCTATGATACCACCAACCAAAACAGACAGATCGGCTCAGATGCCATAGGAGAATACAAGGTATCCGCACTCAAGAGGCTCTACCCTACCATCACCACAATCAACCAAAAGATGGATATGGCATGGGTTGCCTCTTTTGATTTTGAGCCTTATGATTTGATTTTGGATTGTGCCGACACCACAAAGGTCAAAGTCGAAATAGCCAAAAGGTGCTACAAGAGGCTTATTATGTCTTTTGGGACTGCCAAACGTTACGATAGCTCCAAAATAGAGGTAGCCTCTATCTGGAAAAGTCATGGCGATGCGTTGGGAAGGAAGATACGAAATGAGCTAAAAAAAGCCAAATTTGATAGGAACTTCACCGTGGTATTCTCTCCTGAAGAGGACAGATGCAAGGAAAAAGGCTCCTTTGTCGGTGTCACAGGCGTTGCGGGTCTTACTGTATGTTCAGAAGCTATCAAAAGGATTATCAGCAAGAAATAAGCTAAACCATAATATTTTATCTACTCTCTAACTCTAATAACAGAATAAACTCATGCTCATCCATATAACCAAAACGCATATCCTCAATATCCTCATTTTCTGAGATAAAGACAAACATAGGTGTCATCTGTTCACTTAAACCCAAAGGGAGTGACTCTTGATCCATATTAACCTGTGCCAAAACAAAATTCTCTCTTATTTTGTTTTGAACTCTCTCCTGTGCAAGAACCTCCTCTCCCATCTTTATACAAAATTTACAGTTGGTAGAGATAACTTCCAACAGAATCTTCTTGTGTGACTCTTTGGCTATTTTTAATGCTTCATTGTAATCTAAAAAAGAAGAAGAGGTTCTATTCCCCTCTTTGGAGGCTAACTCAAAGAGATATTTTTCGTCAATAACAGGAGCAGGGATAACAAGCCGAGAGAGGTTCTCATCATATATAATATATGATGATACTTCTATTGAGTTGTTTTGAGGAGGAGAGCTTATCATCTCCACAAAAGAGGCATTATCCTCAGCAAAAAGAGAGGAGCTTAAGAGTAATAATAAGATATATTTTGAGATTTTCATGGGATTCCTTTTTCGCATATTACCCAATTTTAATTAATAAAAAGTAAATATAATAGAGTAAATTCATTTCTTTAAAATTATAAATTTTTAGTAAAAAAAGTATATACTTTCAACCATTTTTAGTAAAGGAATAGGATGAAAAGAATAGTTTTTATTATTAGTATAGGACTCATGGGAATTAATCTTCAAGCAGATGAAATCAATAAAGAGAAGAGTCTACAACAAAATAGAGTTATCAATCTTGCAGGAAAACAGAGAATGCTTACCCAAAAGATGACCAAAGAGGCTCTCTTGATAGCCAAGGGAATTGAGGTTGAGAAAAACAAAAAAAATCTAAAAGCAACCATAGCACTTTTTGATAAGACTCTGCTAGGACTTCGCAATGGAGATCAAGAGCTACATCTTCCCAAAACAGAGGATCCTATTATTATTAAGGAGATTGATAGAGCCATCAATAGATGGAAATCCTTTAAAACAAAAATTAGTCAAATTGCCAAAGGTAAAATAGAAAAAAAGATACTTAAAGCAATCGACCAAGAGAATCTACCACTACTTGCAAACATGAACTATATTGTTGAGCTGTATGAGAATCATCAAGATAGTGATATTGACCCCTACTTGGCACACACTATTAATCTAGCAGGAAGAGAGAGAATGCTCACCCAAAAGATGACCAAAGAGCTACTCCTTATTGCCAATAGCCTAAAATCTGATGCCAATGTCAAGAGTCTTAGAAGTAGTGGAGAACTCTTTCAAAAGACCATGAATGATCTAATGACAAACAACAAGGAGAGTCTCAATGATCCTCAAATCGCCTCTCGACTCATAACGGTACAGAAATTATGGAGTGAGTATCAAAATAGCATTGCCAACATAGGCACAACCTCACAAGAAAAAGCCAAAGCCCAAAAAAATCAGAATAAGATCAATCAAGAGATGACAAAAACACTACTCGAAATTGCATCTATTATGGATACCAAAGCCTATAAAAAGCAACTCAAACAGACAGGAGAACTTTTTGATACCACACTCAATGCACTCATTGATGGAGATAGAAAAATGGGGCTTTTGGGAACCAAAGATAAGAGGATCAAAGCACAATTAATCAAAGTCAAAAAACTTTGGTTAGACTATAAAGAGATCATCAATACTGCCAATGTCTCTGATCAGGCACTTCAAAAAGCCATAAGTATCAATATGCCACTGCTCAGAGAGATGAATCAAGCTGTTAAACTATATGAGCAACAATTTACTCTTGCCAAAAATTAATCATATATGGATAGAGAGACCTCTATCCATATACCTCTACATGCTTTTTGTCTTTGAAATACCTATCACTACTACCACTAAGCAGTTTTAAGCCTTCACAACTCATGGTTTGTTGTACCAAATCTTTTTGAAAACCTGATATTCTCTCATCTGCAAAAAAGTGCTCCAGAGGCATCCAGATCGCCTCAGCTATCTCATGGGTATCAATTATATTAATCTCTTCACTGAGTGCTTCGAGTTGAAATACGATATAGATATTGGATTTATTGTAGCGATAAGGGTGAGCATTTAGCAAGGAGACCATCTTTATTAGTCTTGATCTGATACCTGTCTCCTCATAAACCTCTCGCTCAATACCATCTATTAAGCGATCGGCATGCTCTAGCATCCCTCCAGGTAGTTTGTAGCGTGAGTGGTCTCTATTGCAAATATGAGTGCGAACCATTAACAACTCCTCTTTTGGGTTAATCACCACTGCCCCTACCCCAATGGTATGACTAGGAGAGACGGGAACATAAGCTTTGGGATTGATTTTGTAGATTAACATAGTACGATGAGGCTCACAGTTATGAAATTCAAATCCCCTCTCTAATGCCAAAGCGATCTGTTGGGATTGAGAGGAGAGAAGATCCAACCATATAAGATTGTTTCTCTTATTTTTTGCATAAACAATAAGCCTCTCCAAGTTCGTTGCAAAAGAGGAGAGATTATTATCAATCTTCTCTCTATCAACAATCAATCCATTATAGAGATCCTCCTTAAATGCTAACATCTAATTCATCTTCCGTTTTCTTGCTGCTAATAGTGTCAAAAAGAGCATTCCAATAATGGCATAATAGATCCACATAGGAATAGGCACAGGATCTCCTGCTGCGTATGAGTGTAATCCTGAGAGATAGTAGTTAACCCCAAAATAGGTCATAATCACGGAGGAGTATGCCCAAAGTGAGGCGACATTAAAGACAAAAGGATCATTCATCTTAGGAATAAAACGTAGATGCAAAACAGTAGCATAGATCAAAATAGTTACACCTGCCCATGTCTCCTTAGCATCCCAACCCCAATAGCGTCCCCAGCTCTCATTTGCCCAAACACCACCAAGGAAGTTTCCAATGGTCATCAAAAACAACCCTACAATCAAACTCATCTCTGCAATACTGGTTAACTCCTTTATTGCTTTATCAATATGAGGATTTTGTTCATCTCTAATAATAAAAAGAATCAAAACCAAAAGTGAAAGAATAGATCCAAGACCTAAGAAACCATCACCTGAAATAATGGTTGCAACATGAATCATCAACCAATAGGATTTAAGCACAGGAACCAAATTGGTAATCTCAGGATTTACAAAATTCATGTGTGCCACCCCCATAGTAACCCCTGCAAGGAGTGCTGTCGCACCCAAGGTAAAAGGGGATTTACGAGCAAAAACCAAACCTGCTACTACTGTTGCAGCACCAATAAAGACAATCGACTCATAGGCATTTGACCACGGGGCATGTCCTGCAATATACCAACGCATACCCATACCTACTAGGTGAGCCACAAAGCCAATAATCATAACTCCCCACGATATCCTCATAATCCACTTCAAAGAGAAAGAGGGTTTAATCACATTGACAAAAGAGGCAATCAGTAACAAAATACCAACCAAAAGATAGAGTGGTACGAGCTTGGAGAGCAATCCCAATTTATTGTAAGCAATTTCTATCTTCACTGCATCTGTAGAGGGGAGAACCTCTGAGCCAAACTTTTTTTGATAGAGATTGATCAATTTTACTGCCTGATCAAAAGTAGTGGTATTGTTCTCTTGTATAATATTATCAATCCCTTCAAAGAGATACATGGTCATCATTCGTGCCATCTCTGAAAGCTTTTGAGGAAATACCCCTATCGCCTCTTGGGGATTCATCCATTTATTATTTGGATCATTAGGAGCTGGATAGATCTTAAGCAGTGCCCCTGTATAGACCATATAGGCGACATTGAGACGCTCATCAACTTTGACCAACTCTTTATCATAAGCACTCTTCTCCAAAGGTTTTTTGCGTACAGATTGAGAGATCTGTTTTGATAATTTATAGGCACCCTCAGAGGTGAAAAAGTCATTAAACGCAGCATATTTAGAATCCTCATCCAATCCCAACTCTTTGGCAATTTTGGGGTGTCCTACTTTGATCATTGCTAGAGATTGATAGAGTTTAGGATTAAGCGTCATACCCATAAAGATAGAGGTAGGCTCCACATCATAAATAGAGCTTTTCCCTGAAAGTTTTGAGATCACCTCATGTGCAAAGGTATCAATAGGCTTCATCCGTCCACCATGTCCTTGAAGCACAATCTCCCCAAACTTCTCTACACTATGTGGGTTATTGTATGCCCTTACCTGTTGACTCTGATTGGCATCTAACAAGGGAAGAGCAGCTGAAAAAGCAGGTGTAGCCTCACCCAAAAGAGCCAATAGCATCAATGCTACAGCACTGCTTTGGAGCTTTTTGGCACGTGCCAAGAGCTTTTGAAAACGACCATTTTTATCAAAAAGATTCCATACCATACCTACTATCAACAGAAGATACCCTATATAAGTAGGTAGTGTTCCAGGATCATGATTGACAGATAGAATGGTTCCCTTTTCATCAGGATCAAAAGAGGATTGAAAAAAGCGATAGTTTCGATGATCAAGTACATGATTCATATAGATTCTAAATGGCATTGAGACAATCCCCTCCTCTCTATCGGTCAACTCTACTTCACTAGCATAGGAGGAAGGACTCATCGAACCTGGATATCGCTCTAGCTGAAAATCAATAAGCTTTAAAGCAAATGGAAGATTTATCACTTTTGCTCCCATATTCAATCTAATTGCAACACCATCAAGCTCTATGGTTTGGTCTCTTCCTGGATTGGCTCTATAGGCAAAAAGATTGACTTTTTGGGATTGATCACCAACACTGACATCAAATGTTACCATCTCAGGCTTACCCCCTTGTGGCTTCAGAGAGGAGGAGTGATACCTTACAATCTTCTCTCCTTTGGCATTGGTAGTGATCTCCTCTTCTACTGCGGGAAGATAATTGATCAGCTCAAATTTTACCTCTTTATCTCCAATAGTTAGTCGTCTATTGAGATGATTTTTGGTCATAGAGGAGAGAAGAAGAGGCTGTTCATAGTGTGCCTTTTCTCCATTATAGCTTATATCAAATTGCAAAATTTTGACATCTGAGACCATTGTACTGCTACTCTCTCCCTCGCGAATACTCATAATTCCCTCATAGCCAATATAACGTGTGGTTGCTGCCCCAATTGCGATAACAAGGAAAGCGAAGTGAAAGAGAAAAATAGATTTACGATGTTTGTAACTTTTATATTGAATAATATTATAGAGCAGAATCAAAATAAAATAGAGCAAAAAAAACTCAAACCATCGTGCATTATAGATTAATGCCTTAGCTGTTTGTGTACCGTAATCATTTTCGATAAAAGTTGCCGTACCAATAATGATGCCAAAGAGAAAAAGGAGCCAAACGGCTACCTTCATAGAGAATATTTTTTTTAACACATCTAATTCCTAGTTATTAAAATTAAATCGAGTATAACAAATAATTATTAATCACAGGTTAATTGATTGTTGGGCTTTTTGAATCAATTGGTTCACAGATTTTTCATATATCTTAACCTCTTTGGCATTAGTAGATTCAAATCGTGTCACCAATACAGGAGTTGTGTTACTCGCACGCACTAATCCCCATCCATTCTCAAAATTGATTCGTACCCCATCCACATCAATAATATTTTTGATAGAGGGAAAATCAGAAGGAGGATCTTGCAACAATTTTTTGATCTCATCTATAAGTTTAAACTTGACTTGTTCTGTGGTTTTGACCTTTAGCTCCTCTGTAGAGTAGACATGAGGGAGTGCCTCTATCTCCTTATCAAGATCAATACCATCATAAATCAACTCCAACATACGCAACGTAGCATAGATCGCATCATCATACCCAAAATATCGATGCTTGAAGAAGATATGTCCACTCACCTCACATGCCAAATCAGCATTGGTCTCTCTCATCTTCACTTTGAGATTGGAGTGTCCTGTCTTGTACATAATCGCTGTTGCTCCTCGACGCTCTAGCTCATTATACATCACTTCAGAACACTTAACCTCTCCAATAACAGTAGGGTGATCCATCTTCATGGCATAGAGTAGTGCCATCTGATCCCCTTTGATATTATATTTGGGGGTCAAAACTGCAATACGATCAGCATCGCCATCATAAGCAAAAGCGATATCTCCTCCCTGCGAGAGTGCCTCCTTGAGATCAGCAAGATTCTCCTCTACAGAGGGGTCAGGATGGTGATTAGGGAATCTACCATCTGGTTGCATATACAATCCTTGATAGTTTAAGGATAACGCATCAAAAATATCAGAAATAACTGTATCTGCTACACCATTACCACAATCAACTATAATCTTTTGATTCATCCCTTTTAGATGTGAAAAGTTTTTGATCATATACTCGATATAGGGAGTTTTGACATCAATAGGTGTGGAGGTTGTATTATCAGGAATAGAGAGATCTTGGTTAGCAAGGATCTCATCACCCAAGGCATAGATCTGATCACCAAAAAATGGGGCTTTGTCAAGAGTAATTTTGAATCCATTATACTCACTAGGATTGTGAGAACCTGTAATCATAATTGATGCGTCCGTTTTGATTCCATTATGATCAATATAGTTAGCAAAATAGTTTACAGGCGTTGCTACCATCCCCATATCCAAGACTTGACATCCTGAAGCATTCAGTCCTGAAGCAAGATAGTCACGCAAAACAGGAGAGTGAGAACGGGCATCATACCCAATGGCAACTACTCTCTCTCCTCCAATTCGTTGTCCCAAAAAATAGCCAATAAGCTTGACACTCTGCTCATTGAGCTCCTTTTCAAAAATACCTCGTATGTCATACTCTCTAAAAATGGTTTTCATTGCTATTTGTTACCTTATTATATTTTAACAATATAATTATATTAACATAAGCTAACAAAAAGCCATTATTATTAGAAAATAGAGAAAATTATAATAAATTAATCCTTGGGTCCAATCAAATTACATTGACCTGTAATACCACAAAGAGGACAGAAGTTAATCAAACCTGCGATCAAAGGGATAGCCCCTAGATAGAACCAATTGTTTCCACTATATACACCATACCCAATAAGAGCAGATCCTAAAACTATTCTAAAAGGTCGACAGATACTGCTTATCTTTTTTGCATTCATAATATAATTTCCTTGAATTTTTTTGATAATTTATCATAATAAAGCTTAGCTTTTAGCATCTGCCAAAGTTAAGGCAAAGAGAACCTTTACACCATTATGTGCAAGAACACTACTTGCCTCTTGGAGTGTTGTTCCTGTAGTCACAATATCATCGACTAAGATCACTTCGATATTGGAGCGTCCACTATAGTAAAAATTACGAGGATGTGCCAAACGATACTGTAGCGTTTTTCCTGCATAGGTGATAGGGTTGTTGGCAATAAGCTTGGCGTGTAGCACTTGACTAAGCGGGGTTTTCATCTTATGAGTAAGCAAAGCAACATGACTGTATCCATTTTTGATAGACTCATCAATACCTAGAATATATACTTTTTGTTGGAGTTCTAAGAGAAATTTGGTGATAAAAGGTTTCAGCGAGATCTCTGCTAAAGCCCGATAGATCGAAAACCCCTGAGCAGTATGTTTGGTCAAAAGAAGATCTTCGATATGTTGATATCTAAAAAAGCTATAGACCTCCAATGATGCCAACTTTCGCTTACTAACAGAAGGGGTTAATAGACGTGTTTGGCAATCTATACAAAATCTCTTAAGACTCAACTTATGACAACTCAAGCATCGCATTGGCTTTCCATTTTTTGCACTATTATAGCAAAAAATATTAAAAATTGTTATAAAATATACTATAAAACATCCCGTATTACAATGGCATGATGCAGTACAATAAAATTCAAAATAAAGATCCCCATAGAGGAGGCACGAGACAATATTGTCTCTAATTTGGTTCTCTCCTTGCCATTAGTGCGAAAAGCAATAATTGTATGAACAGTGGTAATTAGTGTCATTACAGCAACAAGAATCAATTTCTCTCTCAATGCATCTATGGCTATATTATGCACATGCTCATCAAAAAGAACATCAATTAAACCATTATCTATAATCATTAATGTTCCTGTAATAAGTAACGCCACCAACGCACCTATCTCAAAATAGCCAAATATTGGACCTATCCTTGGATAGACAGCATCTTGGTTCTCTTTACCTCGTAGTGAAATTCCCAAAACAAACATAAAGACAGAACCACCTATCCATGAAACCGCAGCAATAAGGTGTATATGTATCTCCCAACCCAAAGCAAACTCCTTTAGTTAATCATTAGCATTATAACCTAATCTTTAAAATTTAAAGATTGAGGAGGGTCAACTCTATTATCTTGTAAGTTTAGTATTGCAATGATAGATTTAACTATCTAAACTTCTTTCTAAAGTAGATATCAATACTCTGAGAGGGGTTCTCCTTTTGGTGCTGTCCGATGCGTAGTTTGATATTTTTGTTGATATTATGCTCAAGAATAAAGCTATTTCCCTCTTTTGAGCTTTCGATGATGACCATATTTTTAGGAGAGATCTTTTTGCCTGCTTCAATAGCAAATCCCTCTGATGTCCCATCATCTTTGATAAATATGCGATCGAGATCTAACTCATAGGCAAGATCTCGTGCCGCTTGGTTAAGAATAAAGAGTTCAGCTTCTCTACTCAAAGAGCCCTCTCCTTCTGCTAAACTTGCTGTAGAGACCCCTAGTAGGAGATAGGACATGATATCCTTTTTGGGCATGGGAGGCTCAGAGGTAAATTCTAGTTTGGGATGGTTAGCATCTCCTCCAATGGTGATATGGATCATAACTTGCGGGAGTTCATACTCAACATGGATATCAAGAAGAGGATTGATCCTCTTATCCCCTTTAAAGACAATGGTAGAGTTGACCACCATAAAGCGTTTGGGAACCTGATCGACATGCCCGTTGATATCCTCTACTTTCCCCAAAAGTGCTAAATCCTCACCAAAAGATTTATTGACTTTGAGATTCAGATCAAAGAGCAGATCAATATCGGCTGTTTTGTAGTTGGCTTGAGGGGCTTTGATCTTAAGATCAATCAGCATATCATTAACAAAACTGTTTTGAGCCTCTGCTTTTCTCTTTTTGTCCTTTTTGGTAATAATAACCACATCAGGGTCATTAGCAGGATCTAAAAATTTTGCTTCATAGAAGAGTTTCATCTTTCTAAGGGTGATCTCTCCAATAATACTTTTTCTTTTGCCCTCTTGGAGATAGTCAATATCACTACTAAGTAACAGATTACCATAAGCAGGGTAGCTTAGTGGGAGTTTTTTGATTTTGATTTTCCCCTCTAGTTTTGCTTGATTACCTCTCATTTTGATCAAAATATTAGGGTGCATATCGATAATGATATCTCGTCTATCTCCTAGATGGATCTCTCCTTTTTGGTTGAGATAGAAGTTTTTGTTGAGTGTTTTGTCCTTGAATCCTGTGGTATCAAACTGAAACTGATTAAGAGTCAAGAGGTTTTTTTGGTATTGGGCATCAATCTTAAGCCTCTCAATATTAAACTCATCAAATTTCAATTTTGGGGTGTGAAGGGTCGCACGAATACTCTCCCCTTTGATCTTAGCCGTTGCTTCAACTCTCCCATCCACATCAACCTTATCAAAGGCATAAAGGGCATTTAGCTCTTTTTGTAGTTGTTTAAGTGAGTCGATGGTGAGTTTGGCTTGGATATCTCTCTTTTGCAGATCCCCTTGGGCATGGAGTAGGAGATGTTTTGTCCTAAGAGAGGCATTGAGTCCCTCTTCACTGTTGTGGGCTTGGATAGTGGCTTTGAATTTTTTGTTGGAGTGAAGTACCCCTTGAATATCAAAGTAGGATTTAGAGAGTGTGGCATGACCTTGTAGATCAACTTTGATAAATTTATGATCAAGCTCAGGAGGTAGCTCTATCATCTTATAGAGATAGATATTTCTACTCTTGATATCAAAGCTGTAATGGTCATAATCCTCTGTTTTGGCATGGATCTTAATACGTTTGGCACTTAGATTAAGTGTGGCATCTTTCTCGTGGTTCTCTAGGTGAAGTTGTATCGGTACCAAAGGTGAGAGGTTGATCCCAAAGGCGTTGAAGTTATCAATCTTGATATCGCTTTTGGTCTGAATAGTTTGAGGATGGGTATAGTCCCCCTCAAATTGACTCTTTAAACTCAAGCCAATATCCTTAGCAGGGCTAGAGAAGTTGATAGCTCCTTTGATGTGATGCTCTTTGAGATTGAGGGTTATGGGGGTTGATTTTAGGTGAATTTTTGAGTGATGCTGATGGCTCGTTAGGGCACTCTTCCCATTAAGTTGTAAGGTCAACTCCTCAAGCCCCCCTTTGGCTTCAAAATTGAGTCGAGGTGCTTGGGTGATGGTGATATTGTGATCAAGCAATAGATTATTAAGGAATCTTTTTTTAGCAAGAATCTCCCCTTGTGTCTCAAAGAGAAGGCTACTATTAATATCTTTGAGATTACATTGGGTATGAGCGTCAAACGTTAGATTGGCAAGAGAGCTATTAAGATCACTTTTTAATTGTGCCTCAAGAGTGTGTTGGTTGATGCTATACTCTCCTGCTAGATCGATCTCTCCTTGGTGTAGTTTGTGGTTATTTTGGTGAAGCTTTATCTTGTTTAGATGGAGATGATAGGTTAGCTTATTGAGATCTCCTTGGGAGTTTATGGTGATTTTTGGAGAGCTATCTAGGCTAATATTCTGCTCTTTGAGTAGTTCATTTATAAAGGGAGCTTGAGGTAGGAGTGTACCATCAAGATTGTAGTTTAGTGTCTTATTGATATCATCAATATTGAGTTTGGCACTACTTTTAAGTTGCAAAGTAGCCATATTACCTAGAAGATCACTCTGTAGATGGGCATAGAGATCTTTGTTTTTGATATTATAGGTACCCATGAGTTGAAGTTTTTTGCTCTGTAGGGTATGGTTTGATTGTTGAAGATCTAGGTGGCGTGTGGATAGTTGATACGCTATTTTGCCATCGATACTCCCTTGGGCATTGAGTTTAAAGTGTGGATCTTTGTGCATGGTGATCTCCTTGTTGTGGACAAAGCCCAAAAGGAAATTGCGATTTGGTATAATATCGGCAACCACTGTTAAGTTTTTGTTATTGATAGAGGCGTTGCCTCTTAATTGGGTGATATTGCTATCAAGAAGCAGATATAGATCTCCTTTGTGTTGGCTCTTCATGTCGCTATTAAGATCTTTTACTTTCAATACGGCATGGTTTAATCTATAATTTTTATAGACTATATTATCCAGAGTGATGGTGGCATGGTTGAGGATGATGCGATCAAAGGGGAGTGCTGTTTTTTGGCTTGTTTCTTGATCTTTGGTTCTATTGTCCTCTATCAATGATGCCAAAAAATTCTTCTCTATCTCTACCCCTTTGATGGCAATATTGTTGATATAGAGTAGGCGATCCTCTAATCGATTTAGATCAACTTTGAGTGTGATCTCTTTGGCTTTGAGTTGATTTTTGTAGTTGACATCATAGAGTGTAAATCCAGAGAGAACCCCTCCTCTAATCGATCCATACTCAACTCCTTGAGTCTTAAGAGGCGCTTTGATAAGTGCTAGTGTGATAGAGGGTTTCTCTATACTCATAAGCACAATCAACGAAAAGAGAATCGTAAGCAAAATAGCCCAGCGAATTAGGTGATAGGGGAAAAGTAGTATATGCTTTATCATTAAAAGACCTGCCCAATACCTAAGTGAATTGCAAAATCTCTATCCTCCTGAAACCCAATATCAAATCGTAACGGTCCAATAATACTTAGATACCGCATCCCCAAACCATAGCTAGGATACCACTCTTGTGAAAAATCATCAATATCCTGAGAGAGGGTAGAGGCATCAATAAATGTCACCAATGAGAAGTTTTCACTTAGATAGTAGCGAGACTCTAGTGAAGCATCTATCATACTCACACCCCCAATGGCATCTCCATCGACATGAATCCCAACATCTCGATACTCATACCCTCTATTGCTCATTGCTCCACCTGCAAAAAAGTGTTTGAAGAGTGGGGTGGGTTTTGAGAGATCTCCAATCCGTGCCTTGATCGCCCAGACCCAAGGATCAAACGCTTTGATATAGCGACCCTCAGCAAGAAGTTTGAGATAGTCAATATCTGAGCCAATCTCTCTCATTGCCTTTTCGGCATAAAAGGAGAGATAGTATCCATTTTTGGCATCCATGGGATTGTCTCGCTCATCTACAACAATTTTATAAAAGAGAGAGTTGATAAGATAAGAGCCACTAAGAAGCAGTGGGTTATCAGAGCTAATTTTGTTCTCCTCTAACTGAAAGCCAAAATAGTGATCGAGACGAAAAAGCTCAAGACCTAAGGTTGCACGCTCTATTAATAGTGCCTCATCATAACCATCAAACTCCCAATCGTGATAATCTACCTCATTGCGAAAGTTGAGTCTCCCAAGTAGAGGAAGATCCAAAATCGTAGGATCAAAAAAGCCTGTATAGAGACGATAACCTCTTTGGGAGACTTTTGCCCCGATCTTAAACTCTCTAAGATTTCCAAAAAAGTTATGATCGATATAGTCTATAGCTCCTCTTGCTCCATCTTGGGTATCATATCCTAGTCGGGAGATTAGCTCTTTGGTCTTTCCCTCTTCTAGTTGAATATCAATAGGCGTTATCCCCTCTTGGCTTTGGTTAAACTCTGCTTGGATTTTAATCCGACTAAAGACACCAAGCCGATAGATATTATCATAGCTCTCTTCAAGTTTGAGGACATTGTAGAGTTCATTCTCCTCATAGACAATCTGTTTGGCGATAAGCTCTTGATCAATTTTGGAGCTGTTGTTGAGATCTGTTTTGCCAAAAAAACGCTTCTCTCCTTTGTCAATATCAATTTTGATTTTGACCTGATAGAGATCCAAGTCCACTTCTGCTTTGGCATTCATGGTGTAGGTAGGGTAGCCATGCTCTTCAAGATAACGGGTAATTCTCTTTTTGGTTTGGGTAAAGTCTGTGGTTCTAAAGCGATGACCCTTTTGGAGTAGAGAGAATCGTTTAAATTCAGGATCGAGTTCGATAGAGACAATCTTAATTGGTTCATACTTTTGGATATTCAAAATGATGGTGTCATCTTTGGTCTTTTTGAAAACTTTTACACGATAATATCCCATACTTTTGGCATAGGTGATAATATTTTTGACAAATCCATCAATCTGATTCTCTTCAAAAATAGGATCGGATTTCCATGGTTTATAGATAGGAGGATACTCAATATGACAAATTTTGAGTAGGGTATCTCGATCAAATTCACCCGCAATTAGATCCACATCTCCTTGAAATTTAATAGTTGTAAATGTTTTGGCATGGAGTAACAGTGAAAATAGTATTAATATTAGTATATTCCTCTTCATTGTTGTCATTTTATCAAATTACTATTATAGTAAATTTTTTTTTTATGATAAACTGTTAAAAAAATAAATAGGACTAAAAATGAGAGTTTTTTTAAAATATCTATTGTGGGGTTTTGGTGTAATTGTGTTGCTCTCTTATGCTCTATTAACGATAAGTGTTACTCAAGGATATCTATACAAAGAGCTGAGTATTTATCTTTCAAAAATCACCAAAAATAGAATTATTATTGAGGATATAAATCTTAGTAACTATCCTCTTCTTAGTATTGATGCCAAGATCAATAATAGATCAAAAATTCACTTGGTAGGTAGCGTTAATTTGAGAGGCTTGGATATGAACTATACTCTTTATGGGGACTCCTTTGCCTACAATCAATTTGTTTTAGATGAGAGAATTGATTTTCGAGGAAATATACATGGAGACTATCAATATCTTCTATTTAACGGAGAAGGGAAGATAGATAATCATCATAATCAATCTTTGGGAGAGATCACTATTCATAATGGCAGTTTTGATATCAAACATCAACATCTCTTGGCACATTATCATCTGCATATTGATGAGTTATCCTATCTTGAACCCTATCTTCACCATCGATATAGAGGAGAGTTCGAGAGTGATGGAACTATAGAGTCTAACCATAAAGATTTTGTAATTCAAGGCAAAACAGGCTCCTTTGAGGGGGATCTACACTATCTCTATGTACCCAAAAGTATCAAACTGAACCTTAAGGGTGTCTCTTTGGTTAAGCTACTAGAGCAGTATGGCTCAAAAGCCCTACTCAGTGCCAAAATATTTGGTAAAGTAGAGTATATAATAAGCGAGAAGACAACCTATATTGATACCAAACTAAAAGAGGCACATTTTAGAAAGAGCAACATTACAGATACTATTCAACAGACCACAGGTATCAATCTTCTCTCTCACCAGTATAACAAGAGTAGCTTTGTTGGGAAGTATAAAAATGGTAAACTTTTAGCCGATATCAAGATCGATGATGGCAAAAATCATCTCTATTTCAATCAAACTACCATCGAGAGTAGGAGCAAAAAACTTAATGCCCAATTTGAACTCAAGATGAGATCTCAAGAGTTCCATGGCAAACTATACGGAACGCTTCATAATCCAAAACTCTCACTAAATCTCTCAAAGCTACTAAAATATCAAATTGATAGAGAGCTTGGAACACTCCTAAACGCCAATCAAAAAGAGGAGCTAAAAAGAGGGATAGATCACTACAAAGATCAACTCAAAGAGGTGAATATAGACGAGGTCAAGGAACAAGCAAAAGATTTTCTAAAGAAGTTCTTTTAGCACAGATGAACTATTAAATCTCTCTTTATAAGAACATCTTAGACACAACTCCTCTGAGCAGTAATCCTGTGCAAACCCCTCTCTCATATCTATGGCTCTTTGAGAATCAAGGATTCTCTGCAAAGATTGCTCCTTGAGGTTACCCAATCGCATCACCGCTTCACCATCCAAACAGCAGGGTATCACATCCCCATTAGCAAGAATCCCTATATGAGAGTGCAACCCCTGACAGGTTCCGTGACCATACTTTGGATTTTTGAGAGATGGCCACTCGAAGTAGTTATCAAAGTGCAACAATACCTTGTAGCCTAAACGTATACTTTTGCTCTTTTTGGGGTTGATTTTTGTCAAATCTAATGCCACATCAAACCTCTGCGCTAATAGCATAAAGAGCATCCTATTAAACTGCTTCTCACTCATCGCCTCATCAAGATTCCAGAGACGAAGATTGATAAAACTCTCCACTTTTTGCTCAATCTTGGCATGACAAAGTGCCAAAATAGGTTCCATATACTCCTCAAAAGAGAGTGAGGTGTCGTTTTTGTTAAAGGCATTCAAAGAGATATTGATCTGTTTAATCGCAGGATGAAAAAGACTCTTCTCTCTCTGTTTGGCAACAAAGTAGCCTGAGGTGGTCAAGATCGCTCTCATCTGATGACGATAAAGGATATCAAGATACTCAGAGAGATTTGAGAGGGTCAATGGATCTCCCATAACATGACAGGCTATCTCATTGGTAAACTGCTTAGCCTCTTGAATAATATCTTCAAAAAATGCCAAGCTCATGGTCTGAGTCGGTAGGGTTTTGGTAGGACAAAAAGAGCAACGAAGTCCACAGATATTCGTCAACTCAATATAGATACGATGAAATTTCAAACTAAATTGAGATCTCTTTGATATCGGCTATCGCCCTAAAGGATTTATAGATCAAAGCGATGGTATTTTTGCGATTGGCTCGAATCTTCTCATCATCAGCATTGACCATCACCTCATCAAAATAGCGATCAAGTTTTGGTTTGAGTGCAAACATAGCACCTAACTGCTCCTCGTAACTATCATACTCTTTGCTTGTCACCTCCAAATAGGCATCATAAAGATCTTGCTCAATTGCTTCAACAAAGAGATCACAATCCACAAGAAGATCCTCTTCAAGCACTACCTCTTTGGAGATATTAGCCACCCGTTTAAAGGTAGAGAACTGCTCTTTGAAACTTGACTCAGAGACGATCTTGTTGAGTGCTTTAACTTTTTTGGCAATCTCATTAATATCTCTCTCCCCTGACTCTAAAACAGCAGTAATCACAGAGGGATTGGCATCAAGTGACTTTTTGATACGCTCCAAGATAAACGCGACCAACCTCTCTGTCTCATACTCACCATAAAGAGGATTGAGCAGTGCCAAAACCTTATCAATATCAAATGGCAAATCATACTCAATAACCATACGCACAATACCATTAACAGCTCGACGTAAAGCAAAAGGATCTTTGGAACCTGTGGGGATCTTCCCTACGGAGAATAGAGCAATAATGGTATCAAGCTTAATTGCCATTGCCACGATTGAAGAGAAGATACTACTTGGCAATACTGCCCCCTCACCCAAAGGGAAATACTGCTCCTTGATTGCATTATAAACCAACGCATCTTTGCCTAATGCTTTGGCATAATAGTATCCCATCAAGCCCTGAAGCTCAGTAAACTCATAAACCATCTCAGAGGTGAGATCCGCCTTGGCAAGGGAGATGGTCTCATCCATAAGTTGCACCAGTTGGTTCTCATCCTTACAGCTCTCCTGCTTGAGACTTGTCATATAGAGAGAGAGTAATTTCATCGCAATCTGCTTCTCTCTCTCTATCTTATCCATCAAGGAGCCTAATCCATCCATAAAGGTAATCTTCTCTAATCCATCTGTCACCAAGCCACGTTTGAGATCATTACGATAGAAGAACAATCCATCTGCTAAACGTGGTTTTAGTACACGCTCATTACCTGCAATAACCTTTGAGTAATCATTAGTTACCGCATTGGAGACCACCACAAATTTATTGCTCAGCTCTCCATTTTCAAAGACAGGGAAATAGCGTTGATGCTCCTTCATTGATGCGATAATTGCCTCTGGTGGCAACGCTAAAAATAGCTCATCAAATCTACCCAAAAGTGCTTTGGGATTCTCGGTAATGGCAACCACCTCATCAAGAAGAGCTTGATCTCTCTCGATCTCGATACCATATTCATCCTCAAGGGTATCAAACTCTGCTAAGATCTTCTCTTTTCGTTTGGCAGGATAGAGTGTTACCATTCCTTGGGAGAGGATCTCTTCATATTGATCAATATTATCAACCTCAACTGCCTCAAAATCAACCATTCTATGAAGTTGGGTTTTGGTATCAGCACTGATACCATAGAGTTCGACTTCAACAGAGTGATTATCCAATCGTACCTGCAACCAACGAATGGGGCGAATAAACTCATCATGACGATCTCCCCAACGCATCATTTTGCCAAATGCCATCGATCCAAGCCACTTCTTCAACATCTCTTGAAGGAGATTCTCTATGGCTTCTCCCTGCTCCTCTTTTTTGAAATAGAGTACCTCTTTGCCACCCTTCTCAACACGCATCAACTCCTCAAATGCAACCCCACATTTACGAGCAAACCCTTCACCTGCTTTGGTGATCTCTCCATCCCTAAAGGCTGCCATCATTGGAGGACCAAAGAGCTCTATGGTGCTATCCTCTTGCTTTGATGCGATCGCATCATGCTTAAGCACCAAACGCCGAGGCGTATAGATAAACTCAAAGTCACATACCAATCGATACTCCTCCAAGATAGTTTGCCAAGATTTTTCAATATTTTTTATAATTTTAAGAAGCGGTATAGCAGGAAGCTCCTCTACCCCTATCTCTATAAGAAGTGATTTTGTCATAATTGTCTATCCTCATAAATAATTGTCGCGATTTTACCTAAATCTTGATAAATGAGGGGTTATTATAGAGACAAAGGTTTTTTATACAAATAAGCTTTTTATTATGAAATTTAAGGTATAAGAAATATTAAAATACATTTAATTAAAATCATTAAGATATTAATTTAAATTAAAAAGGCACAAAATGAAACGATCCATCATAAAAATCAATGTTCTACTCTTAAGTACCATTTTATTCTCAGGATGTGATGAGCATAATAGCACAATTTATCATAAGGTAAGTGTTGCTCAAAAAGGCTATCTTGTCGCTCCGATGGATGAAAAAATTCAATACCAATGTGGGGGAAAAACCTCCTATATTAAGCATGATGGCATGTTTCAGTGTCCCTCACTTCCTGTAACCTTCTATGTTGACTCAAAACCGATAGGCTCTGTCAAGTCTCTTCATCCTGATGGCTATGTGTTTCCCCAAGATATCCTTACGAAAACCAATGAAAATCAGAATAAAGTCAAGGTAGCATCATGGTAAAAAATATTTCTAAATATAAATTATTTAATTACTAAATATTTTTAATTTTATAGGCTATTACATGCTTATCGAAATCAGGAACGAGCAATAGATCCAAGCTTTGAACATAAAATATATCTGCTGAACGATTCGGTTTGCTATCGAGTAGTAGTCTCTCTTTTCCATTTTTGTCTATAAAATGGATCTCTCCACCCCATGCTGAGACCAGATATCCTTTTTCTTTGTATTTGGTAATACCATCGATAGGGATATGAATCTGATTGGAGATACTCTTTAGTTGATTATCGCTATCCAAGCTTAGTGCTTTGAGATAACCAACACTCCCTTGCATGATTAAATTATCATTGTCGATATAGAGACCATTTTGTTCTGCTTTGCTATCAGACTCTTTGGCATAACGTCTCAAAAATACCCCCTTATCATCAACCTGATAGATCTCTTTGGTTGAAGAGTTTGAGAGATAAAGAAGATGACGTTTGGCATCATAGACGATATCATTAAGCCTATCTACCCCTTTGGGTGCTTGGAAGCGTTCTATGATTTTGCCTTTGATGGTATCAATTTTCACCACCTGATTGAGATCTGCTACATAGAGTATCGATCCATCCAAAGTTAAACCCTTTGGGGCTTTGAGTCCCTCTATCCAGTGCAACACCTTTACCGATCCATCTTGATTCAAAACAGAGATAAATCCACTATTATTGGACCATGGATTTCCAGATGATTGACTATTGACATTAGAGACATAGAAGCATCTCTTCTCCTCATCATAAACCACCGATTCAGGAACGGATAATGCTTCACCACTACTCTGCCAAACTATTTTTAGACTCTCTGATTCTGTTGCCCCTCTGCTACACCCTATGATAGCAAAAGAGAGCAACAGAGATAGTGTTATTGTTGTTAGATGTTTCATTATTTGATATCCTCACAAATTATAAATTTTATAGATAGGATTATAGTCGATTTGTGATAAAATTCTCTAAAAATTCAAGGAAGAGATATGTCAAAAAGAACCTTAATCATTGGTGCAGGTGGGGTAGGAAATGTTGTTGCTTTTAAATGTGCAATGAATATTGATACCTTTGGGGTTATTACCTTAGCGAGTAGAACACTGAGCAAATGTGAAACCATCGCTCAAAATATCTTTGATAAGTTAGGCATCAAAATCAATACTGCCTCAATTGATGCGGATAATGTCGAGGAGTTGATTCGTTATTTCAAGGAGATTAAACCAGATATTGTTATCAATGTTGCTCTTCCCTATCAAGATCTAACCATTATGGATGCCTCTATTGCTTGTGGTGTAGACTATCTTGATACAGCAAACTATGAGCATCCAGATAGTGCCAAATTTGAGTACAAAGAGCAGTGGGCAAGAGATGGGGCGTTTAAGGAAGCAGGTATTATGGGACTGCTGGGTAGTGGTTTTGATCCTGGTGTAACCAACCTCTTCTGTGCCTATGCCCAAAAACACTATTTTGATGAGATTCATACCATTGATATACTTGACTGTAATGCAGGTGATCATGGATATCCCTTTGCTACCAACTTTAATCCAGAGATCAATCTTCGTGAGGTCTCTGCCAAGGGGCGATATTGGGAAAATGGTGAGTGGATTGAGACAGAGCCGATGGAGATTATGCAGGTTTGGGACTATCCTGAGATTGGAGAGAGGGAGAGTTATCTGCTCTACCATGAGGAGATGGAATCCTTAATCAAACATATCAAAGGGCTTAAACGGATACGATTCTTTATGACTTTTGGGCAGAGCTATCTAACCCACATGCGATGCCTTGAAAATGTAGGTATGCTAGGGATTAAAGAGGTAGAACACAAAGGGATGAAGATTATCCCTATGGAGTTCCTCTCCACCCTACTTCCTGATCCTGCATCACTGGGTGCCAGAACCAAAGGGAAGACCAATATCGGTATCTACGCCAAGGGGATCAAAGATGGCAAAGAGAAGAGCCTTTATATCTATCAAGTAAGCGATCATGAAGCCTGTTACAAAGAGGTTATGAGTCAAGCCGTTAGCTATACTACAGGTGTTCCTGCCATGATTGGAGCAAAATTAATGTTGGAGAGGAGATGGCATCGTGATGGGGTATATAATGTTGAAGAGTTTGATCCTGATCCTTTTATGGAGGAGTTGATGGTACAAGGATTGCCTTGGAAGATTATTGAGAAGTAACCATCAAAGGGCTTTAGGCTCCCCTTGGAGTAGCCTTAATACCCAAAAATAGAGTACTCTACATAGAAGATAATTTTGGTTGTCTCTTGGGGATAGGGGTAGTCTTTGTATGCTGTACGAATCGTCTCAAGGGTATTCTCATCCAATGCACGATAACCAACCTTTTGAAGCAGACGTAAATTACTGATATCTCCATTGGGATGAAGATCAAAAGAGACGATATTTATCCCCTCTTGTCCTGTTCTAGCCGCCAATGCTCCAGCAGGGTAACCTCGGCGAGAGAGGGTCTGTTGTGTAATACGATGAATCTCATCTAATCGCTCTACAATAAATTTTTTTTGGGTACTACTAAAGTGATCAAATGATTGACCATAAAGTTTTTTGATTTTTGGAGAGGGAGTAATCTTTTGTTCATAAGGGCTTTTTGGAGTTTTTTCTGAATTTAACATTAAAGGGTTTTCAATAAATATCATCTCAGAAGGAGCAAGAATTTTAGGCTTTTTAGAAGTTTTTGAGGTAATTTTTTGGTGTTTTGTCTCTCTTTTTACTTTAATTTTTTTGGTAATTTTTCTCTTTTTTATCTTTTTGGGTTTAGAGAGCTTTTTGGGTAATGGCTTTGGGGGGGTCTTGGGAGTTTTGACTCTCTTTGGAGGTTTTGGTGGGGATTGAAATGTTTGAATATCTATTTTTATGATATGCTCTTTGGGCGATTTGGCAGGAAGAGGTTTAATCCTATTGAGTTGAGAGAAGTAAAACCACAACAATAGAGTATATACCATAACCGTTAAAATAAATGCTATTAATACTCTCACAACCACACCTTCTCAAGAAATCTAAAACATGAAAGATAGTATAATCAAAAAAAATTTAATCTGGATAAAAAAGGAGCAACCATCAATATGAGTTTTCATAAGAGCGAAGAGGCATTCAAAGAGGCATACGAGGTAATACCAGGAGGCGTAGACTCTCCTGTCAGAGCATTTTCAAGCGTGGGAGGAACACCCCCTTTTATCGCCAAAGGAGAGGGTGGCAAACTAATCGATATTGATGGGAATAGTTATATTGATTTTGTTCAGAGTTGGGGACCATTGATCTTTGGTCATGCAGATCAAGATATCCAAGAGGCTGTTTTGGAAGCGATCCAAAATGGGCTAAGTTTTGGTGCCCCCACAACAACAGAGACCAAACTAGCACAAGAGATTGTTGAGATGTTTGATAGCATCGAAAAAGTAAGATTTGTAAGCTCAGGAACAGAGGCGGTTATGTCCGCTATTCGTCTGGCAAGAGGATATACCAAACGGGATGACTTTATTAAATTTACAGGATGCTATCATGGACATGCAGACTCTCTACTGGTTCAAGCAGGTTCAGGGATGGCAACTTTCGGAAGCCCCTCTAGCCCTGGGGTTCCTGCCGATCTTACCAAACATACTCTCCTTGCAACCTACAACGATATTGAGAGTGTCAAGAGATGCTTTGTTGAGAGTCAAAATGGAGTATCAGCAATCATTATTGAGCCAATTGCTGGGAATATGGGATTGGTTCCTGCGGATGAAGCATTTCTAAAAGAGCTTAGAGTGCTTTGTGATGAGTATGGGGCATTATTGATTTTTGACGAGGTGATGAGTGGCTTTAGAGCTTCACTTCTTGGGGCACAAGGGATCACCTCTGTTAAACCTGACATTGTTACTTTGGGAAAAGTCATTGGAGCAGGTATGCCTGTTGGTGCATTTGGTGCATCCAAAGAGATTATGGCACAACTCTCACCAGAGGGGCCAATCTATCAAGCAGGAACACTCTCAGGAAATCCTATCGCGATGAGTGCTGGTCTAGCAAGTATCCAAAAGCTCAAAGCCAATCCCCAAATATATGCTACATTAGAGAGTCGAGCCAAAAGACTAATGGAGGGGTTCAAAGAGGCTAGTGATGCGGTTGGTATCCCTATAGTAACAGAGGTTAGAGGCTCTATGTTTGGGTTCTTCTTCTCTGAGAAACCTGTCAAAAATTTTGATGATGCACTAGATAATGACACTGAGTTTTTTGGAAAATTTCATGGCAAAATGCTTGAAAAAGGGATCTATCTAGCCTGCTCCTCTTTTGAGACTGGATTTATCTCAACCGCTACAACCGATGAGATGATAGAGGAGGCGATCCAAGCTGCCAAATCCTCACTACAGGAGCTTACTGCATCATGATAATTGTCCCTGCACGCATTGGCTCAAGCCGTTTTCCAAACAAGGTCTTGGCAGATATTGATGGTCTGCCCATGGTCATTAGAACTGCCAAAGCGGTAGCTTCTGTGGATCGTGTCGCTATTGCTACAGACTCCAAAGAGGTAATCCGTATGGCTAAATCTCATGGCATAGAGGCAGTACTTACCTCAGAGAAACACCAATCAGGAACCGATCGTATCTATGAAGCGTCTGAGAAGTTAGGGTTGGATGAGAATGAGGTAATTATCAATGTTCAAGGGGATGAGCCATTTATTGAAGCAGAGGTTGTAGGTGCTGTTTTTGAACTAACCCAAAAGAATATTGCCAATGAGAAGATCTTGATGAACTCTTGCTATAAAATGATCAATAATCCAGAAGCGGATGATCCCAATCTTGTCAAAGTTGTTACCGATGAGAATGAGATTGCCCTTCTCTTCTCTCGTGCCAAAATACCCTATCCGCGTGATCACCATTTTGATAGCTACAAAGGGCATATAGGGATCTATGGATTTACCAAAAAATCACTCAAAACCTTTTGTCAACTCAGCCCCTCTCCTCTGGAGAGTATCGAAAAACTAGAGCAACTACGAACCCTCTATCATGGTTATGAGGTGGCAATGGTCAAAGTCGAGACTCAAAGTTTTGGGATTGATACCCCTGAGGATCTACAGAGAGCATTAGAGGTATTATAGGAACAAAATGATACTAAGCATAGAGAGTAGCTGTGATGACAGCTCAATAGCGATAACCAAAATAGAAAACAACGAACTCATTTTTCACAAAAAGATAAGCCAAGAGAGAGAACATGCCTCTTATGGAGGGGTTGTGCCAGAACTCGCTTCAAGACTTCATGCGATAGATCTGCCCAATATATTAGAGGAGTGCAAACCCTATTTTGACAAGCTAAAAGCAGTAGCTGTTACCAATCAACCAGGGCTTGGGGTGACACTGCTAGAGGGTATTGCTATGGCAAAGACAATTGCAGTGACAAAAGAGATACCTCTAATAGCAGTGCATCATCTCAAAGGGCATATCTACTCACTATTTATTGGCAAAGAGGAGATTTCGCCACTTTTGGTACTGCTGATTTCGGGGGGGCATACGCAGATTATTAGAGTTGAAAGTTTGGAGAGGATGACGATACTTGCTACAACTATGGATGATAGTGTGGGTGAGAGTTTTGACAAAACAGCTAAAATGATGGGACTTGGGTATCCGGGGGGGGCGATTATTGAGAAGTTGGCTCTAAGAGGAGACGAGAGGCGTTTTGATTTTCCTGTGCCGTTACGAAACTCTAAGCTTATTGCTTTTTCTCTCTCTGGACTCAAAAATGCTGTTCGGTTGACGATAGAGAAGCTTGGAGGAGCAGAGGGGATGAGTGAGCAGGATAGGTGTGATGTCTCTGCTTCATTTCAAAAAGCAGTCAAACTTCATCTGATTCAAAAAAGCAAAAAAATCTTCAAAGAGGAGAGGATAAAAGATTTTGCTATTGTGGGTGGAGCAAGTGCCAATCTATATATCCGTAAAGCGTATGATAAGTTGTGTGGTGAGTTTGGAAAAAAATTGCATACTGCTCCACTAGAGTACTGCTCTGATAATGCGGCGATGATTGGTAGATATGCTATAGAAGCGTATAAAAAGAAGCTATTTATTGACCCTTATGAGATAGATATAGTAGTTAGCAAAAAAAGAGAGCAGGGAGTTGAACTTTAGAAAAGAGAATCTTAACGGTTTCTAACCAAAATTATGGTAAAATCTAAGGTTTTTATAAAAATCAAAAAATTTTAATTATAATGGAGCTTGTCAATGGCAGAATATGGTGCTAGTAATATCAAAGTCCTCAAAGGACTAGAGGCAGTTAGAAAAAGACCAGGGATGTATATCGGTGATACCTCAACAAAAGGACTTCACCATCTAGTATATGAAGTTGTTGATAACTCTATCGATGAAGCTATGGCTGGTTTTTGTGATACTATCAAAGTAACACTTACAAAAGAGGGGTCGGCTATTATAGAGGATAATGGTCGTGGTATTCCTGTTAAAGAGCATCCTACGGAGAAAATTTCGGCCGCTACTGTTGTTTTGACTGTGCTTCATGCTGGTGGTAAGTTTGATAAAGACACATATAAAGTCTCTGGTGGTCTTCATGGAGTTGGGGTATCTGTTGTTAATGCACTCTCTAAAAATTTGAAGTTGACTATTTTTAAACATGGTGAGATTTATGAGCAATCATTTGAAAAAGGGATTCCACAAGAGGTATTGGTAGCTACAGGGAAAACACGAAAAAAAGGTACAAAGATAGAGTTTTGGGCAGATGATACAATCTTCACTGAAAGTACTACTTTCCAAAAAGAGATTTTGATGAAGAGGTTTAAAGAACTTGCTTATCTAAATCCAAAAATAACTATTGATTTTAGAGATGAGAGAGATGGAACAAAAGAGATTTACCATTTTGAGGGAGGAATCAAGCAGTTTGTAGAGGATATGAATACAAAAGAGCCTCTCTCACAAGCTCAATTTTTCCAAGGAAAAGCAGATGATATAGAGATAGATATAGCACTTATGTATTGTAATGCTGATTCTGAAAAATCACTCTCATTTGTAAATAATATTAAAACAGCAGATGGTGGTACA
>CAZEUB010000004.1:0-7503 GCA_964515605.1 uncultured Sulfurovum sp.
TCATTGTGGCTAGTGAGAATATCAGGATATTTTGAGGGGAGTTGGATACTCTTTTTGAGACTCTTTGGTAGTTTGATAATCATAGGGGTTACTGTCTGTGCTGTTGAAAAAGAGGAGTTGTGACCAAATGAGCCATACTCAAAAAACTCCTGTCCATGATCAGAGGTGTAGATAATAAGTGAGTTATCATACAACCCTCTCTCTTTGAGTTTGGCTATCATCTCTCCAAAGAGTTTATCGTTATAGGCTACTGCATTTTTATACTGTGCAAATAGTGTTTTTATATCTCTACCTTTTTTATCTACGGTTAGGTAGTTAATCTCTTTATCCTCTGCATGAAATGGATTAAAATCTTTGGGAGAGGAGTATCCATGAGGAGCATCGAGAAAGACAAAAGAGAAGATAGGCTCTTTTTTATTATAACTATCGACCTTATCCAAAAAGTACTCTTTGCTCTCTCTATCCTTTTGCCACGGTTTACCTTTTGCATTGTCGTGGATACTATTTTGTATATCGACATAACAAGTCCGTCTAAACTCTGGCCAGTTGGTGTTTGTTGAGGAGATAATGCTGATGTTATAATTTAGCCTACAGAGTATATCAAAAAGCACAGAGCCTCTATTGGCATCCAAAAAAGAGAACCAATAGGTTGCATTCAGACCATACATTAGTGAGAATATACCAAACCGTGTGGCATTGCCTCCACTATAGTGGTGTTGGAAGCTAATGGCATCTTTTTTGAACTGCTCTATATTTGGTGTAACACTACTATTTATAACACTACTAGAGACCGCATCACTTGCAAAGATAAAGATATTGATTTTGTTGGGTTTCTCTTTTAGTTTGAGCGGGGATAGAGGGTAGTTGAGCAGAGCCTCTGTTTTGATAATATTTTGTGCCTCTTTTTCTATCTCAAACCCAAAATATTTTGTTGCAACTTTGCTAAAGGTTAGAGGTTGATAGAGAGGAATGACTTTGAATTTTGAGACTATCTCATTTTTGGAAAAGAGAGAGAGTAGCCCATATCCTACCTTTTCTCCAAGGATAATAAGTAGTAGAGGAATCGTTATGATTTGATTGAGTCTTTGATTGAGGCTCTTTTTGGTTTTTTCATTGGTAGCAAGGAGTCGCTTGATAAGATACCCCTCAAAAATTATAAATCCTATAATCAAAAGCACAAACAGCACCAGAGGCACTATCCCAAGCTGAATTGAGTCCATAGCATCAGGAGAGGTAAGGATATTTAGTACCATGGCATTGATATGAAACTTATAGAGCCTAAAGATAAAAAAGTCTACAATAAGTCCAATATTGACCATTGTAAAAAGAGATGCCGAGAGGTAGAGTATAAATTTTTTACTAAAGGTAAACACAAAAAGTAAAATATAGAGTAGCCCATAGAGTATGGTGGCACTAGAGATAAGTCCAAGCGTGATTATGAGCAACTCTCCTATGGTATAGTCTCTGTTGTATTGAATAAAAAGTAGAAAAATAACCATTGTCATAAATAGGTTGATCTTAAAAAAGAGTGAAAAGTTACTGTTTTTCAATAGGTACTCCTTGATGTTTTTGGTGGTCATAGATATCTTGGCTACCATAAATATAAGCCAATCCCTCTTTGATAAGAGTTTCATTATGCTCTTTTAAGTGGTATTCAAAATCATAAATTAAGGGGGTTTCCTCCTCTTGGTAGAGAACAAACTGATTATTTTTGAGATAAGCATAGGCGTTATGGTGAATAATAAGTGCTTTTGATTTATCACTCTTGGTCAGATCTGTTCCCATAGCTGGAGTATTGGCATTGATTCCTGCAATATCTAGTAGAGTAGGGGCTATATCTATCTGATGTGTTACACTGCTAATCGTTTTAGGTTTTAGGTCTTTGGCGATAAACAGAGCAGGTATCTTAAACTCATTGACGGGAATCTTCTCATCCCCAAACATATGAGCGTTGTGGTCTGCTACTATAGTGAGTAGCCCATTATCAAAAAAATTATCTCTTTTTAGTTTGCGATAAAATTTATAAAGTGCATAATCAGCATATTTGATAGCGTTTGCAAATGATGCTACAGGCTCTTTGTCATAATACTCTATCTTGCCATCAGGGTAGTCAAAAGGTTTATGAGAAGAGAGTGTAAATGCAACCAAAAAGAGAGGCTCTTTTGACTCTTTTAAAATCTCATGAGCTTTTTTGTATAACTCCTCATCACAAACCCCCCATGTGTAGCGTTTGATACCTAAATCAAAGTTATACATATCTACCACTTTGTCAAAACCGTTATTGAGAGCAAAACCTTTCATATTGTCAAACTTGCTATCTCCTCCATAGAGAAAGAGTGTTTTGTACCCCTCTCTTTTCATTGTTTTAGCTAGAGTCCAAAAACCATTTATTGATTTTGGCAATTTTAAGTAGGTATCGGAGTATATTGGAAAAAGTGAGCTTAGAACAGCTTCAAATCCTCTATTGGAACGGTTTGATGAGGAGTACATATTTGATAAAAACAGCCCCTCTTTGCTCATAGCATCAAAGTGTGGTGTAGTGGGTGTCCCACCTAATCTTCCCACATAAGAGCCTCCAAAACTCTCCATAAGTAGTAGAACGATACTCTTTTTTTTGCTAAATGTTGACTTTTGTGTATGAAGCAGGGTTGAGTTGTTGAGGTAGGCTTTTTTATCTAGCTTTTGGATGGTTTGTATACTATTCTCCTCTTTTATTCCAAAATTTGGCATCTTCTCTTTGGCTTTGAGATAGATAGAGTAGAGGAGTGAAAAGGTTGTATTGTTGACAATATCATTTTTAAGTGTAGAGTTGCTGTAGCTATAAAAACTCTGATTTGGGGTTGAGGAGTCAACCGAGGAGCGAATACCCAAAAACAGAATAGCCAAAATCGGTATCAGTAGTAGAATCTTGGGCAGGATTTTTGATACTATTAGTCGGCTTTTTGTATAGATAAATAGTATATAAGATAGATACAAAAGTGTAGGTATCAGAACAAAAAGCTCCAAAGTATAAGCGTTCCATATCATCTTGGCTACCTCTTTGGGGTACTCCAAATACTCAACAAATAGATAGTTTAATTTTGTATTAAACTCCTCAAAAAAGAAGTAGTTAGCCACTTCGAGATAGGTTACAATAAAAAAAGAGAGAACCAAAACCACCCTAGATAGCAGTACTAAATTGAGTGTATATAGGAGTATAGGTATAACTAGTAGTGAGGAGATAACAATAATATCCATCCTCAATGAGTAGATAAAAAAGAGAAAATCTACAGCTATATCATACCTGTATATTAGAAAAAATCTTGATATAAAAGATACTACTAGCAGTAGTAGAGCATACTGTAAAAAGAGTTGATAATTTTTTAAAATATTTTGCATCCAAATCCTTGCAAAAGAGATGAATGAGGATTAATCATCCTCCATACGTTGACCTCGATGTCTCGCCGAGATATCAAGAGGTACCCCTTCAAAATCAAATTGAGAACGAAGCATATTGGCAAGGTAGCGTTTGTAGGAGAAGTGTAACCCATCAGGTCGATTCATAATGAGTGCAATTTTGGGTGGTTTGATCTCATACTGTGTGGCAAATTTGATCTTGACCACGGCTCCATTGTGTGAAGGTGGGTGGTGCTTTCCTATGGCAAACTTGATAACCTCATTGAGTTTAGAGGTAGGAATACGCTGTTTGTAGCGTTCATAGATATTGATAATATTCTCTAAGATCTTATGTACTCTCTGTCCTGTCTTTGCAGAGATGGTAATGAGGGGTGCGTAGTGGAGAAATTTTAGCTCGTCACGAATATCATCAACGGCTTTTTCATAGGTGATCTCCTCTCTGATATCCCATTTATTAAGGACAATTAGACACCCTAGCTTATACTTTTCAATAAGATTGGCAATTCGTTCATCAAGCTCAACCACCCCAACAGTAGCATCGATAACCAATAGAGCGATATCTGCCTCTTTGAGCATCTCTTCAGTACGACTAAGTGCATACTTCTCAATCCCAACAATACGCCCACGTCTCCGAATCCCTGCGGTATCTACGAAGGTGATCTTGTGATCTCTATACTCCATTGACTCATCAATAGGATCAATAGTGGTTCCTGCTACATCTGAGACTACGGCACGCTCCTCTTGAAGTAGGGCATTGAGAAGGGAGCTTTTGCCTGTATTGACGCGACCAATGATAGCCACTTTGATCTCTTTGTCATCTTCTAGGTTCTCATCTGCATGTACCCTCTCCACAATCTCCTCAAAGCTTGGTTCATCATCTTCATTTAGGATTAACTCCTCTTGCTCTTGACGCTCAGGAATATGCTCCTCTAACCACGCATAAAAAGCATTCATGTAGCGATTGTGGCTGACTGAAATGGGTAGTGTTGTCTCTGCACCAAACTCCAAAAAATCCCAATATCGAAGGGTCTCATCTTTGTCATTATCAATCTTGTTAACAATAAGTGCAATGGGTTTACCCAACTCTTGAAGACCATAAAAGAGATCTTTGTCCTCTTCATGAGGAATCTTCTTGCCATCGACCACATAGAGGATGATATCTGCCTCTTGGGCGGCTCGAAGTGAGAGTCTTTTGACAGTAGCAAACATCTCGGTACTCTCATCAATCCCTCCTGTATCGATCACCTCAAAGTCACGGTTTCCTGAGATGGTTACGATCCGTTTTTTGATATCTCTAGTGGTTCCCTCAATATCTGAGGTGATGGCATCTCTTTGTCGTGCTAATCGATTAAATAGGGAGCTTTTCCCAACATTGGGTCGTCCCAATATGGCTACTTTTTTAAGTTTTGTCATAATTATATGTCTTTCTGTTGTGTTAATACTCGGTAGCGTGGGTAGTCTAACCCACGATGAGATGAGGAAATTTCGCTGATATTATATCAGATTTTTGATTATCCTTGGTTGGGCATGCTCTCTAGGTAGATCGATCGTGATGGGAAGGCAAAGGCACTACGGTTCTGTTCTATGATTTTCATGATTTTGAGATTGACATCCTCTTTGATATCCATATATTTTGCCCAGTTAGCAGTATTGCTAAAGGTGTAGATAAGGATATTGAGTGAGCTATCCCCAAAGGTTGTAAAGTTGACCAACATGGTACTCTCTTGGGAGATCCCTTCATGGTTTTTGAGCATGGTTTTAATATCTGCAATAATCTGTTGCATCTGTTGGCTACTTGTATCATAGGTAACCCCTATGTTCATTTTAATTCGTCGTATGCCTCGTCGTGAGAAGTTCTCAATGGGGCTGTTGGCAATAACTTGATTGGGTAGCGTAATGAGTGATTTTTGAAAAGAGCGAATCTTGGTGGTACGCATACCAATATCTTCGACAATTCCTTCAACTCCACCTATCTTGATCCACTCTCCAATACGAATGGATTTATCCAAAAGCAGTGCAATAGAACCAAAAAGATTGGCAGCGGTATCCTTAGCGGCCAAGGCAAATGCCAACCCCCCAATCCCTAGTCCTGCAACCAATCCTGCTACATTAATGCCCCATAGTTGTAGTATCGCTCCTAGCCCAACAGCAAGAATAACTCCTCGAATAATGGCTAAGATAAAGTTGCCCATCTCATAAGAGAGTTCAGGATTAAACCGACTTGTAAAGCCATAGATCAATCCTCGAAGAGCATGGGTAAGGGCATAGATCACCCAAAAGATATTATAGGTAATCATACTATTGATGAGATGTCTAAGCAGTGGTGTCTCCAAAAAGATGAGGGCAAAGAAGAGGTTAACACCTATAATTACAAAAGAGAATGCAATAGGACCTTTGAGTGCAAGTAGAATACGCTCATCATAATCGGTTCGAGTACTCTTAGTAAAAGGGTGTAGAATCTTGATAGTGAGATGGGCAAAGAGTTTTCTAAGATAGAGGAAGAGAAAGAGTGCCAAAAAAGCAGCAATAAGGTTGGCAACAGGGATCCCAAAGATGGTCTCTGCAAGATAGCTTCCATATTGACTACTATAGAGTTGTGCAAGAAGCTCTTGTGTGTAGTCCTCTAGGTTCATATCGAGCTTTTCGATGATCTGTTCGGTCTGGATTATATCTGTGGTGTTGTTTTCATTCATGAGATGTATTTTAGCAAAACTCTTCTCTATTTTCCTAGAAATATGATATAAATTTAAGTTGTTAATATCATATTAAATAGAGGTTAAAAATGTTAAAATAGGTTATTCACGGTTTATCCACATAAATCTGATTGAATATAGTTATGAAAACTAATAAAGGAATATAATGAAAAAAATAGTATTTTTGATGATAACACTCTTTTGGCTTCATGCAGAGGTGGTAAATGTAGCGTACAAGGTAGAGTTTGGTCTCTTTGGAGAGATTGGGGTTGCCAATGCCACATTGAGCAGAGATGAGAATAGTTATGAGATAGATATTAAACTAGACTCAACAGGTATCGCCAAAACCCTCTCAGGCAATCGAAAAGAGCGACACATCTCAAAAGGGCATATCGAAGAGGGAAGAATGGTCTCTGATCTCTATCAGATTATCAAATCTCATGGTGCTTATAGTAGCAATCGAATCTATCGAATTGATCATAAGCACAAGAAGGTAACCCAACAGACCCAAAAGTGGAAAAAAGGAAAACTCTATAAGGACAAAACCGTAGAGATGGATGAGATCTATGCCAAAGATGATCTCTTAACTCTCTATTTTAATCTTGATAACTATATTGAAGATAAAAATATAAGCAAAGATTATCGCCTCCATGCTGTAGGAGCAGAGAAACAAAATGGGTATGTCGATATCCATATCCCTACCAAAGAGGAGATTGATGAGTATCAAGAGCTACTTGGCAAGGATCAGGCATGGTATGCCAAAGCGATTATTCATCAAGAGATCTTCTCTAGTGACGAAGGAGAGTTGCTCTTGGGAATTGGTCAAGATGGTATTACCAATAGAGCTGTATTAAAAGATTTGATACTTTTTGGAGATATTCGAGCCAAAAGAATTTAAGAGATAAAGTTAGAATTTTTAATTTTTTAAGTTAGTTTTAAATTTTCTATTGATCTAAGCCTTTGAATTGTATAATATTCCCTCACAAATTAAATAAGGGGAAAGTGATGAAAAAGAGCATTATAAGACTGTGTATGCTTTTGGTAAGCATGGGGGCGATGAGTCTCTTAGTGGCTAAGGATATTGTTCCAAACTCATGGATTAATACACGAGTAACCTATGATATCTCTGTCAAAGAACTAGCAGAGCGGTATTATGGGGATGCTTCGGAGTATAAGGTTATTTTGAATGCCAACAGAGGATTAATTGGCAAAAATCTTATTGTTCCAAAGAATACTGAGATTAAAATACCCATTACAGAAAAGTTCACAGACCAACCTGAGATGTTGGGGTGGAATTAGATCTCTTTATGACCCTTATTTAAAGGGTCATGCCAATTTGGCTCTCCTTTATAATCCTCTTTTTTTCTTTTTTGAGTATGCTCTACTGTTGATTATCTATTAAATATGCTAAACT
>CAZEUB010000005.1:0-15011 GCA_964515605.1 uncultured Sulfurovum sp.
TATGTTGACTATATAGGTGGTTCAAAACTTTTTGACTCAGTCAAAGATAACGATATGGCATTTGTGGATGTGACATATAGTTTTTAAGTCTCTATCCAAAATAGATTAGATCTGAAATGAAAAGGTAGAGCCTCTATGCTCTTGGCTTTGGATCTCCAAAGTGGTGTTGTGTAGCTTGAGAATCTGCTTGACTATTGCCAACCCCAATCCCATGGAGTTGTCCCAAGTATGCTCCTCTGCACGGAAGAACTTCTTGGTTACCTTCTCTATATTTTCAGCAGAGATCCCTACGCCATAATCGATTATAGAGATACGGTGATTCTCTATTTTGATTTCGACCCTCTCTTTGGAGTACTTTAGAGCATTCTCAATAAGATTTTGGATCGCAATCTCCATCAATGCACGATCAGCCTTGATAACAAGATCAGAATACTCTACCTCAATTGAGCGATTTTTATAACGATCTTCAAGATGAGAGATCACCTCTTTGATCAATGGATAGATCGCAACATTACTAAGTTGTAGTTTCTGCTCTTTGCTCTCAAAACGATTCCAAAGAAGCAGACGACTCAATAACTCTTCTATCTTCTTGCCATTGTTATAGATCTTAGAGAGAAACTTCTGACGTAGATTAGGAGGAATCTCTTGATCATCATTGAGTGTTTGAGCATACCCCATAATAGCTGCAATAGGATTACGAAACTCATGTGCAATGGCTGAGAGCATATCGGAGCGTTGACGATTTTTAAGTTTGATCTTAGCAGTCTGTTTTCTCTTTTTTTGCTCCTTCTTCTCTATCTTACGTAAAATAGAGATTACCCCTACATTGATCCGCTCAAACTCCTCTGTAAAAAAATGTGCTTTATTGCGATGAGTATCAAAATCATCTTGCTCAAAAAGATACTGCTCTACAATCTTAAGCTCTCGTTTTACTCGTCTTGCTCCAATATAGACTGATCCCAAAATCAATAATAGTGATGCAACAAAAAGGGAGATATGAAATAGTTTTGTCTGATAAAGAGTAGGGATCAAAAAGAGAGACAACGAATAGATCGTTGTCACAAAGATCATAATAGTAATAAGTCTAGCAACAATATACTCCGTCAGTGAGGGACGCTTGTAGATCAAAAAAATCCTCTCTAATTACTATGCCTGTTCTAGCTCTCGGACTTGTGCTTTGAGCTTTTTAATCTCCTTGGCATAGCGATCAAGCTCCTCTTGAATCTCACTCGATTCCCACTCATCGTCAGCCCACTCTAGCTCATCATGTTTGGCACGATAGGAAGCAAGTAGTTGTTCTATCTTTGCCTTAAGTGTTTCAATATCTAATTTACTATTATTTTCTGTACTGATTGTTTCCATACTTTCTCCTCCTAGGGTCTCTTAGAATCTTTCCACTATCTTAACAAAAATATTATAAAGACTCTCCACCTCTTGAATAGAAGTTCTCTCATTTAAAGCATGGATGCGATCATTGATGACACCAAACTCTACAACTTCAATCCCATAAGGGGCGATATGTCGCCCATCACTCGTCCCTCCTGCGGTAGAGAGCTTGGTCTCAACTCCTGTTACCTCTCGTATCGTATTGCGTAACTGATTAACAATATAAGAGTCAGAATTGGTGACAAAAGGATAAGATCCCTGCTCTAGTATCAACTCATAATCCAATCCCAAAAATACCTCATCAATAAAGGAGCGTAATATCTCCTGTGTGGTCTTGGTAGAGTTTCGTACATTAAACATCATTTTTAATCTATTGGGCGTAACGTTAGTAACCTCCATCCCTGCTCGAATATCGGTAATAACCAATTTACTCGGAGCGAAATTCTCATCTCCCTCATCGAGATCATATCCTGCTATTTTAGGTAGTATTGAGGCAATATTATGAATAGGATTAATCGCCTTTTCAGGATATGCTGCGTGTCCCTGTTTGCCATGGAGAGTGAGATAGCCATTGATCGATCCTCTTCGCCCAATCTTAATCGCATCCCCAAAAACCTCTTCACAAGTAGGCTCTGCAATGATACAATAATCAGGAAGCAGATCAATCTCTTTGAGATGTTTGAGTACAATTTGTGTCCCATAGGTACCCTCTCCCTCCTCATCTGAGGTCAAAAGTAACGAGAGACGACCTGAGAAGCTCTCAGCACTATCACGAACCGCTTGGACAAAGGCTGCAACACCACTCTTCATATCTTGTGCTCCTCTGGCATAGATATATCCATCTTTGATCATCGGAACAAAGGGATTACTCTCCCAACCATCTTCTGAGGGAACCACATCAACATGCCCTGCAAAACAGAGATGTTTGCCCTCTCCAAATTTTTGGGTTAAGAAGAGATTTTTTACCCCACCTTCATTGATCCAAGTCGCCTCAAAATTTGCCAAATATCTCTCTATATAACTCAACAATCCCCCATCATCAGGAGTGATTGACTCTGCACTTAGAAGCTTTAGAAATAGATCAATAACATCCAATCGCTGTTCCATAATTTATCACCTTCAATCATAACATATTTTAATGTCGGTACTGTAGCAAATTTTTTTATGGTTCTACTTGAAAAATATCCAAATGCAGATCAAAGACAGATAGTTTCATTAGCAGAACCTGATCCTATTATTAAAGAGTCTAACACATCAGATTTACTTTTGGTTGTAAAGCTGTTGGGATTATAATCTCTATTCTCCCAAATTTAAAACCATACTACTCTCTAAGTAACCAAAGAGTATACTAATCCTAAGATCAACAAAAAGGGTAACAATGAAAAAGATATTAATTATACTTCTATCTCTTTGGGGGGGGATAAACTTGGGTATGGCAAATGAGTGCCAAAACACTCTCTCATTTGATAGATGGCTCAATGAGTTTAAGCAAGAGGCACACCACCGTGGAATCTCCTTGGCAACACTCAATGCCACACTAAATCAATTACGCTACAACCCCACCATCATCAAAAGGGATCGAAGACAGATACAGTTTGCTCAGAGATTTGATCACTTTAGTGCCAAACTCATCTCCCCATATCGAATCAAAAAGGGCAAGAGATTAATGAGAAAATATCGCAATCTCTTTGCTACCATCGAGAGACAATATGGCGTTCCTGCTTCTGTGATTACTGCCTATTGGGGACTTGAGAGCAGTTATGGAGCTGTTCAAGGGAAGTTTGGTACCATCCGTTCATTGGCAACATTGGCGTATGATTGTCGACGAAGTAGCAAGTTTCGACCAGAACTCTTGAGTGCTTTGGCCATTATTGATCGAGGTGATCTGCGTATCTCTGAGATGAGAGGGGCATGGGCAGGAGAGTTAGGACAGACACAATTTTTGCCAAGTTTTTATCGTCAATATGCGGTTGATTTTGATCGAGATGGTCGACGTGATCTGATTCACTCTATTCCTGATGTTTTGGCATCTACTGCAAACTATCTCAAACATGCAGGGTGGCAACGGGGCAAACCATGGTTAGAGGAGGTTATCTTGCCCAAGCAGATGCCATGGGAGCAGTCGGGATTGGAGCATAGCTATAGCTTAGATCACTGGGCGAAACTGGGCATCAAACGACGCAACAGACAACCTCTCAAAGGGAGAACAGAAGCCTCTTTGCTACTCCCTATGGGGCGTAATGGGGTGGCATTTTTGGTCTATGCAAACTTCAAAAATGTCTATCTCAAGTGGAATGAGTCTCTACTCTACTCCACCACAGCTGCCTATTTTGCCACCCGATTAGCAGGAGCAACCAAACACAAACCAGCCCGTGCCAAAATCGACTCACTCTCCTTTCAAGAGATCAAAAAACTCCAATACCTCTTAAGACAAAGGGGTTATGATATTGGAGAGATTGATGGGATAATTGGTGCCAAAACCCGCATCGCGGTTAAGCAGATACAAAAGATATACCATCTTCCAGCAGATGGGTATCCAACCAAAAGGCTTCTAAAAAGATTGCAACAACGCTAAGACTTAGCTATTTTGTGCTATTATCTAAATGCTAAAATTAAGGAAAAAATTAATGAAAAAAATTCTACCCCTTTTGGTGACGATCCTCTTTATGGCGATTGTGGCAATGATTGTAATCTCTATGGCAAAAGAGGAGCAACCTGTTACTATTATCAAAGGCAATATAGAGCAAAAAGCTCTACCAATTAAGCTCAATTTTACCAATGACACTGAGTGTAAGATGTTAATTAGAAGTGAAGAGAATGCAGCACAAGTGGTTGCCCCTGATGGGCGTACATGGTTTTTTGATGATCCAGGGTGTATGGTGTTGTGGCTGGAGGGAAAACCCTTTAAAAAAGAGGCAAAGCTTTGGGTACATAGTATCGACACACACCAATGGATTGATGCCAAAAAAGCACACTACGGCATCACCGATCATACTGCCATGCACTATGGATTTGGAGCAAGAGAGCGATCAACTAAACAGAGTATTGACTATGAAGAGATGCGTCTAAGAATGTTACGCGGAGAGAACCTAACCGATCCCAAAATTCGCAAAAAACTTATAGGGGTATAGGGAGGTGGATAGTATCGATATCGCTTCAATTATTACCATCGCTTTTTTGGGTTCTTTTGGACACTGTCTGGGGATGTGTGGAGGCATTGTTATTGCCTATAGCTCTACCAAAATAGACAAAAGCTACTCCAAACTTATGCAATCAATTGCTCATCTGATCTACTCACTAGGAAGAGTTACTACTTATGTAATGTTGGGAGCGATCTTTGGGGCAGTAGGTGGGGTGGCGAAACTCAATGGCTATACCATGGCATTTATGACGATTGTTGCTGGTCTTTTCATGATTCTAGCAGGGATCTCTCTATTGGGAAAATTAAAGTTTTTAACCAGACTTGAACACACCCTCTCATCAACTGCTCTTTATCAAAATATCTTTCGATCTGTTTTGCGTTCTCGCTCTCTTTATAGTTTTTATATTTTAGGTATTCTCAATGGATTCTTGCCTTGTGGGTTGGTCTACTTCTTTGCTGTAACTGCTGCGAGTACAGGATCACCTCTTTGGGGAGCATTGGTGATGTTAATCTTTGGACTAAGTACCATACCTGCACTCTTTAGTTTGGGATATTTTACGGGGATCTTTACCAAAAGTGCTTTTCGTCAGCTGATGATGAATATCGCTTCACTGGTAGTGATTCTTTTTGGTATCTATACCCTCTATCGTGGTTATGGGTTTATTATTAACCCTGAAAAATCGGTACTAAACTGCTGTGAAGTTGAAGAGATCAACCAAAGTAAGGGAAGATCCAAACCATTCAAAGTAAGAGATCCCTCTATTGCTATATAGAGTCTCTAAGTTTTTTGAAAGATTACAATATTATCATTGAGTATTTTTAAAACCTTCAATCCTCTCTTCTCTGCCATAATCCCAAAACTCTTTGGGGTAAAAAAACTTATATGGGTCACATCCCTACGATACCACCAATCCAAAAATTGATCCTCCTCATCAGGAGGGAATTTGGTCATCAATACAATATAACCCTTCCTCCTCGTATGCGAAGAGAGAAGAGCCAAAATATCCATAGGATCCTGTAGATGTTCAAAAACCTCTGTTGAGACAATTAGGTCATATTTTTTATCTTCATAGACCTTTTGAGGATAAAAATAGAGATCATACAGATCAACCTCCATCCCCTCTCGTCTCAATAGCTCAGCCAGAACAGGTCCTCGTCCACATCCAAAATCCAATGCGGTTGTGATATTGACACAATAGGGAGTTATCGCCTCCTCTATAAACTGTTCAAACATCTTGACATAACCTAGCGACTCAAATCCATTATTGTGTTTCTCATAGTGTCTCTTTTCATACTCAGGATCTATAATAGCGCTATCATCAAGATAGATAAAGCCACACCTATGACACTTATGGTAACATAGATCTCTTTTCTTATCTCTGATAGGATAGGTTGCCTCCTGACAAATTTTACACCGATACATCCACTCTCCTCTATAGTGCAATATTATATCACATTATATTTTTTAATTTAATATATAATTTTAAAATTATATATATTTTAATATTTTTAATTGATCAAAATCATGCTAAAGTTTCTTATATCTAAAACAAAGGAATTTAAATGAAACTACTTTTAGCTCTTATGGTTGCAGGATCTGCACTTTTTGCAGGTGGAGATATTCTCCCTGTCGAGGTTGTAACAAAATATGAAAAAGCAGAGGTCAAAGTTGATACACGTTGCTATAAGCCAAATATCCAAAAGTGTCCTGACTGTGAAGATGTTGCAGAGCTCTGTCCCTACAATGGAGAGGATCTACCTATCGCAAAAACAGAAGTCTGTCAAGGTCTTCAACAAGCCAACCACTAAGATTAAGACCTCTATCTTGGATAATGTCTCTTATCCAAGATAGAGATGCCAAAGATAGTTATAAAAAGTAGCAATCAACGCCAAAGAGATCATAAAGTATCCCCATAGGTAGTTGGGCTTTTTTGCAATAGCCATCCCCAATACCATCCCAAAGAGCAATCCTCCCACATGAGCACTCATCGCGATACTCTCAAAGATCACCCCCAAAAGAAAATTGAGCAACAAGATAACCCCAAACTGCCTCATAAAATAGACAAACTGCTCAGTATGACTCTTCCGATAGACAAATGCGAAACCAGCCAATGCCCCAAAGATACCAAAAACAGCCCCACTCGCCCCAACAGCTGATCCATTGGGATTAAAGTAGATAAAGGTAAGCCCCCCAACAATCCCCGTTAATATATAGATAACCAAATAGGCACTCCTAGAGAAGAGTCGCTCCACAATCTGCCCCAACATATACAAAGAGAACATATTAAAAAGAATATGCATCGCCCCGTTATGCAGAAACATTGAGCTGAAGAGGCGATACCACTCCCCAAGATAGAGTACCCCATAACCATGCAGTTCCCCATAGCCATAGAAGAGAATTTCCAAAGAGGGCAATAGCATAAGCCCAAAAACCACCACATTAATAATTATCAAACCATAAGTAAGCGGAAGCTCTTTAAATTTTTCGATCTTATATCCTTTTTTATTGCCATCATAACATAACCATAATAAATATCCATCCAACAAAGCCAAATGCCCACAAAAAGAGCAGATAAAAAATCCTACGCCAGTAGATCGCTCCTATAGAGAGGATCAGATACCCTATCCCAAAAGCGTATGAGAGCTTCACCTCTATAGCAGGATAAGAGAGAGCAAAAAGTTTCAAAAGCAGTGGATCAAGGAGATCACCCCACCCCACAAGATGTAACCCCAAGCTCAATGGATAGAAGAGTGAAAAGAGCAGTGAGAGAAGAGGAGAGAGAAGCTGTGTGGGGGTGGTTAGCGGGAAGAAAAGATGCACAAGAGGCATCATCAAAATAAACAACCCAAAGGAGATCAGTATACTCATTTTGATCTTCGATACTCCCTGAAAATAATACAGAAGCAAAAAGATATAGAAAACCCCCATAACAGAGAACCAAAAAGCCAATGAGAGCAACAACTTAGGGAAGATCAACAAGATCACCATCGCTGTGACTAACAGAAAATCAAAACGCAACAACTCAATACCCAAAATCAATACCACCCATCCCAAAATCATCATCACATAAGAACGCAAAAGTGAAGCGGGAGCCTCCACAAAATAGACATAATAACCCAGTATCAAGAGCACCAAAAACCCAACATCTATCAGATCAAAACGGTAAGGGAAGTAGCGTTGCTGAAGAGGACGATAGAGCATACGAAAAAAGAGAAATAGCACTGTCCAGAGTATCCCAAGATGAAACCCACTCAGTGCCACCAAGTGACTCACACCCAAAGCAGAGATCTTCTCTCTCAATCTTTTGCCAAGGGGGATTGCCAAAAATATCGCCTGATAAAATTCTCCTATTATTGGCGATTGATGCTGTTGCAAAATACTCTCTGCCCAATAATGATGAGAACTTGAGGCTTTGGGTTTGATGGTAAGAGTATCAGAGCGGATAAATGCCGTAGAGAGATACTCTCCAAAGCCTATTTGCTCATTGGGGTAGAGTTTTAATCTCAAACTCTTCCCTCGCAAACTCTCTTGAGAATAACTTAACGTAAAAAAGTTAAGATCCAAATCAGCACTATAGAGCCGAAGAGTAGTATAGGATCGATCATTCTTGATCTTCTTATACTGCTGTAGCACCTCAACAGTAGTGAAATAGAATGGTTTTTGTACAAACTCCCGATAGGAGTGATAGAGCCAACCAAGCCGACAAGCCAACAACACCCCAAAGAGCAACACTACCAACCAAAACTCTTTTGCTTCAATAAAAAGTTTTGGCTTCTCTAGCATAATCTATATAGGTGGCAAGGAGATATTGGCTTGTGTTGAGGTATCGATATTCTCATCTTCATAAACCACCTCAAAGCCTCCATCTATCCCCTCTTTGGGTGCATCCACAAAGCGAGTAAACTGCTTTTGGAAGATCAGACGCACGGTTCCTGTAGGACCATTTCTATGTTTTCCTATAATCAGCTCTGTCTCCTCCTCTAGCTTTCTTTGGAAGCTGTTTTCATACTCTTTCCCCTCCGCTTTGGCTTTCATCTCTTTCTCTTTCTCTGCTGCTTCTCGATAGACATCATCACGATAGACAAACATCACAATATCTGCATCCTGCTCTATCGATCCTGACTCACGAAGATCGGATAACATTGGACGTTTATTATCCCTACTCTCTACCCCACGATTGAGCTGAGAGAGTGCAAGAATAGGGATCTGCAACTCTCTTGCTAACTGCTTCAATCCACGAGAGATCTCAGAGATTACCTGCTGTCTTCCCTCTTTGTTGTCCCCACTCATCAACTGCAAATAGTCAATAATTGCCATGGAGATCTCAGGGTGTTGAGATTTGAGTTTTCGTAACTTAGAGCGTACATGGTGAATTGTCGCATACCCCCCATCATCCACAAAGAGCTTACGCCGACTCATCAGATCAGTGGCTCTGCTTAGATCGCTCCACTGCTCATCACTCAAATCCCCTACTCGAAGTTTCTGCAACGGTATAGAGGTCTCGGTTGAGAGCAGACGCAACATCAACTGCTCTGCGGGCATCTCTAGTGAGAAAAAGGCAACCCCCTCATTTCGCTCTATCGCTTTTTGGGTGATATTAAGAACCAAAGAGGTTTTTCCCATAGCAGGTCGTGCCGCAACAATAATCAGATCCCCCTTACCAAACCCTTGGGTGTGATCATTAAGATTTCTAAATCCAGTATCAACTCCTAAGAGTTTGCTATTTCCAAGCTCTTTGAGACGATTGATCTCTTTGAGCATCTCTAGGGTGATCTCTTTGGACTCTCTAAAATCCTCAGAGGTAGCATTTTGGGTGATCTGATAGAGCTTCTTCTCTACCAAATCCATCACCTCCTCTACGGGAAGATCATCCTCAATGGTGACTTTTTTGATGGTAGTTGCCAATGTTGCCAATGCTCTTTTGGTTGACCGCTCTTTGATCTCTTGGATATAGGCATCGGTGTTGGAGATTGGGTTGGATGCCAAAACATCCAAAAGTGCCACCTCATCATAGTTATCTCCTACCATGAGTTTGCTCTTCAAAAACTCCTCATCAATAGGCTTCTCTTCACGAGAAAGCTCCTCCATTGCACCAAAAAGATGCTGATGAAATGGCAGATAAAAATCATGTGCCTGTAGCTTTGCTGCAATCTCCTCAAATATCTCAGGAGAGAAGATAACCGCAGAGAGTACGGCTCTTTCTATATTGAGGTTATACATATTTTCACTCATAATCTATCCTTGTCTGGAGGCGAGTGCCTCAACCTCTGCAACAAACCTGTCTACCAACTCACTTTCAGGTAACTTTGCTACAACCTCTCCTTTAACCATAACAAGCCCACTCCCTTTACCAAAAGCAATCGCTACATCGGCATGTTTGGCTTCACCTATGGCATTGACCACACACCCCATAACCGATACATCCATCGGGATCTTTATATGTTTTGTTCGCTCTTCTACTTCGGCTACTGCCTTGACCAAATCTGCCTCTATTCGCCCACAAGTAGGGCATGAGATAATATTTAGCCCCTCTTTGACTCGACCAGAATCTTTGAGGATTGCTTTTCCTACACGTATCTCCTCTTCTAGCTCACCTGTAATAGAGATACGCATCGTATCACCTATACCATCAAGTAGCAACGCCCCAAGCCCGATGGAAGACTTCACCGTCGCATGAAAGATAGTCCCTGCCTCTGTCACACCCAGATGAAAAGGGTAGTGATTTTTGGGGCGTAACATTCTATACGCCTTGACCGTTCGCTCTACATCAGAGGCTTTTAGTGAGATTTTTATATCTGTAAAACCCAAATCTTCTAAGAACTTAATATTGTACTCAGCACTTGCCACCATCCCCTCAGCAGTAGCTCCATATCTGTTCTCAAACTCCTCTTCAAGCGAACCTGAATTGACCCCTATTCGCACAGGAAGTGAACGCTCTTGACACGCTTTGACGATCTCTTTTATCTTATGTTTCTCATTAATATTCCCAGGATTAAAACGGATACAATCGACCCACTTCGCCGCCTCTAATGCCAACTTGTAGTTAAAGTGTATATCAGCAATCAGAGGCAAAGATATCTGCTCTTTTATCGCTCTAAGTGCCAAGGCATCTTCCATCTTAGGCACAGCCACACGAACCATATCGGCTCCTGCAAAGTGCAGACGATTTATCTGCTCTACGGTTGCCTCTACATTATGCGTATCAGAGTAGGTCATAGACTGCACAGAGATAGGTGCATCACCACCTACGGCTACATCGCCTACATATATCTTTTTAGTGGGTATTCGTTCTATCATCTCTTATCTCCTTTAGGAGAAAGTGAATAGTGAATAGTGAATAGTGAATAGTTGTTTTTCATAGGCTCTCTTTTGTTGTTTTTATACTGCTTGTTAATATTCTTAATAGCTCTTCGATATCATTTTGCATACTTTTGAACATTTTATCTGTTATGTAGTTACAATCATTTAGAAGCCTAAGCCAATAACGACTCTCATTTGCTTCTTTAAGACTAATATATAGTTTATTTATAAAGTCTACAGTTAAATATTTATTTAATTTAACAATCCGAATAGCAAACTTATAACTTTTATCCTCAAGTATACTCATAGAGTAATTTTAACAAAACAAATCACTATTCACTCTTAACTATTCACTCCTAACTATTCACTCTTCACTCTTAACTCTTCACTTTGAATTTTCAAAAAAACTCAACAGGATCCATATCAATCTCAATAGCTGGATTGTTCACAGCATGCAACGCCTTTAGTATCTCTTTTCGTGAAGAGGAACGCAACAAAATATTGAACCGAAACTTATTGGCAATACGCTCTATAGGAGCCTTGCCATGCCCCACTATCTCAACACTCTCAAATCCCTTTAGTTTCGTGACAGTATCGAGCGTTATCTTCCCTGCCCTCTCCTCTTTGACATGCGAGATCAAAATACGAGCCAGACTCACAAAAGGTGGGTAGATATCTTCTACAAAAAGCATCTCATCTTTTAAAAATGCTTCATAATCATCTATATACATATTAAAAAAGTCTGCATTGGCTGACTGGACTATAATCTCAGCAGATTTAGCACGACCTGAACGCCCTGCTATCTGTATGAGTAGGCTCATGGCTCTCTCTCTTGCTCTATAGTCACCCAACCCTAGCATATAGTCCATACCCAAAATCACACTTAGTGTAATGTTGGCATAGTCATGCCCCTTGCTCAGCATCTGCGTACCCAAAAGCAGATGACTCTCTCTCTCTTCAAAACGCTTCAAAGCCTTTTTGAGCTTTGATGCCGTAGTAATACTGTCACGGTCAAACTGCTCTATTACCATCTCAGGAATAGCATGTTCGATCATCTCCCTAACCTCTTGCGTTCCCATACGTTCACTCTGCAAAGGCTCATGCCCACAGTGGCTACAAGCTGTTCTTATCGCTTCGGTGTAGTTACAGTAGTGACACTTAAGGTGTCTTGCTTTTCGGTGTAGTGCCATACCCACAGAGCAGTAGGGGCAGAGATGCGTCTGCCCACACTTTTGACAATATAGGTACTTGAAGTTCCCACGGGTTGGCACAAAGAGAAGCGACTGCTCTCCTGCTTTGAAGTTCTGCTCTATCTTGCTTACCATTTGATTGGTAAGTGCTACCCCCTCTACAAAACGGTACTCTTTGTGAGTCTGCACAAAGGGTTTTTTGAGCCGAACCACATCATATTTGTAATAGCTACTAAGCGAAGGGGTTGCACTTGCCAAAACCACCTTCGCCCCTAGTTTCGCCCCCATATATACAGCCATATCACGAGCATGGTAGCGTGGTTTCATCATCGATTTATAGCTATCATCATGCTCCTCATCGACGATAATCAGCCCCAAATTTTCCAAAGGAGTAAAGAGTGCCGACCTAGCCCCTGCTACAATATCTACCTCACCACTATAAATCTTCTCAATAATCTTCTCTTTTTGCTTTTTGGTCAGTTTAGAGTGCCACATCACCATGCGTTTGCCAAAGTACTTTTGAAGACGGCTCTCCATCTGAGGGGTCAAAGAGATCTCTGGCATCAGAAAAACACACTGCCTCCCCTCGGCTATGGTTTTTGCCATAAGGGTTATAAATATCTCTGTTTTTCCTGAACCTGTAACACCAAAAAGAAGGGCTTTCTCTTTGGTCAAAATCTCCTCATAGGCTTTTTGTTGCTCTGTTGATAATGTTGGCAAATCGTTATATTTTATTTTTTTATCACTCTTTTGCTGTTCTGATATTTGGTGCGATGGCAATCGCCCCCTACGAAACGGCACAAACAGTCCCATCGCCTCCCCAAGCGAAGAGAAATAATAGGTGGCAATAAACTTCCCTATCTCTATTTGACTAGAGGAGTAAAAGGTATCTAAAACATCAGAGACTTCCAAGCTCTCAAACGCTTCAGGTTTGGCTACCTCTTTTAAAACCATGGCTAACTTAATTTTGGAGTGTACAGGTACGTTTATGAGTTGACCTATCTTTAATGGTTCTTTGGAGTGGTATGTGAGGGTGGGAGCTGAAGAGCGAAGTAGTATAACTTGATAGTAGAGCATCTATTCAACTATTCATTTCAATAAACTCTGTGAGTATCCTCTTAAGATCAGGAATATAAAACCAAAATAATTAGACATAGAGTTTATCCTTTAGAGCATAATCTTTAAATGTTTGACTATGATTATCAATCGTAGCCAAATCTATCTCTCTACCAAGAGAGAGTTTGAGCTGTTCTCGTATCTCATTAATTTTTGCAAATGCCTGAAAACCACCATATCTCTCTAAAAATTTTGGTTTGATATCATAAAGAAGATCAATATCACTTGTCTCTCTCTCTTGATTTTTAGCAAATGAACCAAACACTGCAACAATCTCAAATCCCTCCTTAAGAAGTTCCCTCTTTTGATCTCGAATCTTATCTAGCAATGTCTGATTCATCATTCTCCTCCATCAAATAAAACAATTATACCATAAAAAATCAATTCGTCAACTGCTCACACCCCTCACTATTCTCATTATGTGTGGTGGCAGTATCACAAACAAACTTTCCATTAACCACCTCAAAGATGACATCTCCTAATGTAGATTTGAAGGTATATTGTCCATTATTAAAAGACCATCTATCTTTTTTGTTGGGTTCTGATTTGACAGGATACTCCAAGACATCTGCTTGATTTCCTTCACTATCAGCACTAAATTTACCAAAAACATTAGTATTATCACCCACTGCTGTAATGGCTGTAAAATCTCCACGAAGAATTCTTTTTTGTCGCTCCATAGCAAGTGCATTACGCACTGAGGCGACCAATGTTCTAGCCTTGCTAATGACGGCATCATCTCTGGTTGCTGATAATCTTGGGACGGCTACGGCGGCTAATATTCCTATAATAACTATTACAAATACCAATTCGACCATTGTAAATGCTTTTTTTGATTGTTGAATTTTCATATTTTATATCCTTATATTGGTTTAATATTTTATCAATCTTCCTCTCAGAACGATTGTGTATCTCTTCTCTCTCATAGACTCTTGTACCTGATGGCAGATACGATCCTCTGAAGAGGAGAATGAGGTTTTGAGTAGCTCTGTTGTCTCATTGGAATCGATCAAAATAGTAAAACAATCACTATCTTTGCCAATTTTAATCGTTGCACTTCTCTCTGCTTGATCAATTGCAACCAATCCTTGATCTTGCAAGGACTTTAGCATAGGAGACATCTCTGTCAAATCCTCAGTCGTACCATTTTGAGAGACAGTATAACTTGAGATCTCTGTCATTACAGAGGCGATATACTCTATATTTTTTGCGATATACGCATCATCTCTTGTCAACATCAATCGAGGAATTGCCAAAGAAGAGAGAATACCAATGATTACAATAACAAAAATCATCTCAATCATACTAAAAGCTCTTTTGAATCTTGGCATTGCTCTCTCTTTTTATTTTTTATTTTTAAAACCAATAGATAGACTGAGCTTAAAAATAAAAAATAGCATACTCCATGGAAACCATGGAGTAGTAAGTTCTTATAGATTAAAACTTAACTGATTTTCCACCAAGAGTATATGTTTTGTAGAAATCTTTCTTACTCATTGCATCTGCAGCAAGATGAGCAACTTTATCATTTTCTCCAGTACCAGAAATATCTTTAGGAGTAATTGCCAAAGAGGTCGCACTACTATTAACATCAAATTGAATCGATTTTGCTCCATCACACCAGTACTCTACAGAGGCTCCATTAGTACCTAAATCAGTTGTGATACTATTAAAACCATTAAGTTTATTAGCTGCTGTTGCTAGAGGGAAGTTTGTCATTGATTGTACATCAGCAAGATCCCCTTGAGAGGTATAATAAGCTGTCACTTGTTGCATAAAAGATGAAGCCCCATCCATACATGTAGCAATCTTTGCATCATCACGAGTAGCTGCCAATCTTGGAATAGCCACTGCTGCCAAAATACCAATAATTACA
>CAZEUB010000006.1:0-69615 GCA_964515605.1 uncultured Sulfurovum sp.
GTTGAAGCATTACAATACTTTTTTAAAAATAGACAAAAAGAGCTTTTTAATTATAAAACTCAAAATCCAGAAAAATCAGCAACCACAATAGATTTTGACCTAGAGGCGCAACAAGATTATAAACTGTTTGAGGATGTCAAAGATGTCAAGAGTTATGCTAGAGAGTTGAGAGATAATGCTTGGAAATAGAAATGTTTTTGTTGATACTTGTATAGTTATTGAGTATCTAAAAGATAAGCTATCTCTCAATAAAGAGAATTATTATATTAACCATATTTTATTAATGGAACTCTATACTGGTGCAAAAAATAAACAAGACCTCAAAGAGATAAAAGCAAAACTACAAGGTTTCAAGCTACTAGAGACCAATCACGAAATCATTAACCTCTCAACACAAATTATTGAACATTTTGCACTCTCTCATAATGCTAAAATTCAAGACTCTATTATTGCTTCAACTTGTTTGATAAACTCTCTTCCTATTGCTACTTATAATATAAAAGATTTTAAGTATATTCCTAATTTGGAATTATGCTATAATTAAACCAAAAAGGGGTCATAAATGCAACTTAGTATAAACCTACCTGACAACATCTTCTTTGGTATCAATCAAACAGAGCAAAGTTTAACCTCTACTTTTGGAGGGGTTGGGAAATGGGAGGATTACCTTTAAATAATATGCCTAATAATAAATTGGATTGGAAGAAACTAAAAGAAGTATTTGAACTGCTTCTTAATAGTTATGCAAAACAGTAAATAAATTTAAATAATAGAGGAAAACAAAAATAATGAAAATTCACTTTATAGGCATAGGAGGCATCGGTCTCTCGGCATTGGCAAAATTTTTAGCAAATGATGGTCATCAGATAAGTGGCTCGGATATAAAACAGACAGAGATTACAAATGATTTGGCTCTCAACTTTGGAGCAAAAGTTACCATTCCTCATCATGAAGATGCAGTTGAAGGTGTTGAGTGTGTTATCTACTCGGCTGCTGTTCGTCCTAACAACCCTGAGTTCCAAAGAGCTAAAGAGTTGGGTATTGAACTGCTTTCACGAAAAGAGTCTCTTAAAGCCATTTTGGGAGACAAAGAGGTTTATGCTGTGGGTGGAGCTCATGGTAAAAGTACTACCTCTGCGATGCTCTCTTCTATCATACCTGACTCTAATGCACTCATCGGAGCTATCTCAAAAGAGTTTGGTTCAAACGTTCGCTATGCAGACAATGACAAAGTGGTCTTTGAAGCAGATGAGAGTGATGAGAGCTTCTTAAACTCTAACCCTCACTTAGCCATAGTGACCAACGTAGAGCCTGAACACATGGAGTATTATGAGTATGATGAGGAGCGATTTTATAACGCTTACAGAAACTTTTTGAACCTTGCAAAAGTTCGTATTATTAATGCAGAAGATGAGTTTTTATCTTCACTTGAAATAGACGCTATTAAACTTTATCCTAGTAAAGATATCACAAATATAGAGTTTGTTTTGGTGCATGGGGAGCCACATACCAAGTTTACATTTAAAGAGTTTGGTGAGTTTGAGGTGTTTGGCTTTGGTAATCACATCGCACTAGATGCTGCTTTGGCAATTTTGGGTGCATTGGAGATGGGTGAAGAGCTTGAAGATATTCGTAAAAACCTTCTAAACTACAAAGGTATCAAAAAACGTTTTGACATTGTTCAAAACCAACCAGAGTGTGTTGTCATAGATGACTATGGACACCACCCAACTGAGATTAAGGCTACTATGAAATCTTTGCAAATCTATAAAAAGTTAAGAGGCTTTAACAAACTAAATGTCATTTGGCAACCTCATAAATATAGCCGAACACTAGATAATCTTCAAGGGTTTATAGAGTGTTTTGAAGGGGTTGATGAGCTGGTTATTCTTCCTATTTGGTCAGCAGGTGAACTAGAGGTAGAGATAGACCTAAAAGGGGCATTTAGCCGTTACAAACTGCACATGGCAGACAGAGTAACACGTCAAGATGGTGTGGTTCAGATTATCTCTGATAATAACATAATCAAAGAGTATAGAGAGGATTTAATTACTGCATTTGGGGCAGGAGATATTACCTATCAGATTCGAGGGGAGTAAGGTTTTTAAGCCTTACTCAAGATATGGGAAACAATCCGATATCCATGATTAAGAGCAATGGCGATACTTCCCCCACTAGCAAAAGCAATATCTCCTGCAATATAGAGTCCCTCTACCTCACTTTGATAGCTTTCTCTATCAAAAATTGGCTCTCCTTGTTTATCAAGAGTAATACCACAAGCTTTGAGAAAATCTTTTGGGGTTGTGCCTCCAATGGCATAAATAACACGATCATACACCTCATGGCTACTATCATCAAAATTGATCTTCACCCTTCCCTTATCCGCTTCAATACTTGAAATATCAATACCTAGCTTTAATCTAATACTGCCTTTTTTTACAAAATCCTCAATCATCATTTGGTTGGTAGGATTAGGGCGAGAGAGATGCTCTCGTCGATAATTGAGTATTACACTATTTGTTTTACTCAATTCACATGCATACTCTACAGCAGAGTCTCCTCCACCTACTACTAATATCTTTTCACCATTACCGCATCTGTCAAGATTGTAATTTACTTGAGTTCTGACTGATGGAGGAGTTTTATAACTGGGTCTATTTGGTTTTCCCATACGACCAATACTCACAATAACATTCTGCGCTCTAAATCCACCATCACTTGTCCAAACAGTAAACAGATCCCCTGACTTCTCAACCTTAGTTACTTCACAATTAAAGCGACTATCAATCGCCTCACTATCCAAAAGTGCATCAAAATAGTCCAGTGTGCTCTCTTTTGTACCATCTACAAATGTTATATTGCCTTCTAGCTCAACCTCTTGTCCTTGCCAATCCTTATCCACCCGTTTTTTATCTTTATAAAATTTACGAATAGTATGAGAGTGATTTTCTCTCTTTTCAATCAACAAAATATTTTGTAACCCCAAAATTTTTGCCTCAACCGCAGATCCTATTCCACCTGGTCCACCACCAATAATAATCAAATCATAGTACTCAATCATAATAATTCCTTATTTTTATTTATTATATCATTTAAATAAAATTGATAAAAAAAACAAACCTATTTCTACCGTTACTTTTATAGAATGTGTCAATTTTAGACACTCTTTTTATCGATATTACCATTCCATCTCAAGAAGTAAGCATATTTTAGATAAAAATAGGTAATAATATACTATTTTAAAATCAAAAAAGTATCTGTTATGAAATTTTTATCTATTTTTACTCTTCTCACTTTTACTCTTCTGGCTAATAGCTGTATCAAATGCCACTCAGGTATAGAGCATATACGTGACAACTCTTCAAAGATGATGCAAGAGATTTTAAAAGTGGCAGAAAAAGCAGGAGTTAAAGGGAATGACTGTGTGGTTTGTCATGGGGGGAACCCTGCTGTTGATGATAAAAATGCTTCTCACTCTGGAACACTAAAATACTTTTTAGAAAACAAAGGTCCAAAAGAGTTCTATCCATCTCCTACAAGTCAATGGATAAACATCAACACCTGTGGTATGTGTCACATTGAACAGGTGAAAGCCCAATGGAACTCACTGATGAACACCGAGGCAGGGAAGATTCATGGGGCATTGTGGTCGTTTGGTAAGAGTGATGGCTACAACCACTGGGAGTCTAACTATGAGAGTAACAACACCCATGAGCGTCTTGGAACCAAAACCTATCAGGAGTATATGAAGGAGCTGAGTAAAAAAGAGGAACAGGCTTTTCCTAAACACTCAACAGCTCTGCCACCTGCACCAACTGCTGATGAAATAGAGAAGGACCCACTTCTCTCTGTCTATACCTATCTGCGTCAAGAGTGTCTGCGATGTCATACAGGTGGAAAAGGGCGAAGCAGACGAGGAGACTACCGAGGGATGGGCTGTGCATCATGTCATATACCCTACTCAAATGAGGGTTTCTATGAAGGAAATGACTCTAAAATTCCTCACGACAAAGCAGGGCATCTATTGAGCCATCAGATTCAGTCATCACGTAAAACCAAGGTCAATATACACGGTACAGAGTATTCAGGAATTCCTGTGGAGACCTGTACCACTTGTCACAACCGTGGTAAGAGAATAGGGGTGAGTTATCAGGGGCTGATGGAGACTGAGTATCAAAGTACCTTTGATAGTGAAGGAAACGGGCAACCAAAACTACATACCAAACGCTACCTGCACCTAACAGAAGATATACACTACTCCAAAGGGATGTTGTGTCAAGATTGCCACACCTCTAACGATATGCATGGTGATGGCTTTATGACAGGGGCAAACCTTGGGGCTGTGGAGATAGAGTGTCAAGATTGTCATGGCACAACAAAAAAGTACCCTTGGGAGCTACCGTTAGGGTACTCTGATGAGTTTGATACCAAGCCAAAAGAGGGAAAAGCTAGAGGAACTATTAAGAGTTTGGCTGATTATCTTAAAAGTGGCTCGATACCAAAAGATAAGGGTGATGGTTTCTTGCTCTCTGCTCGTGGAAACCCTATGACCAAAGCTGTGCGTCATGGAGACAAAGTGATGATGCATCTGGCTTCTGGAAAAGATATAGAGCTAACACCACTCAAAAAGTTAAAGGAAGATAAAAAGCTCTCTAAAAAGGCACTCGTAGCAATGGATAAGATAGAGGCTCACACAGATAGGCTAGAGTGTTACACTTGCCATGCTACTTGGGCTCCTCAATGTTATGGGTGTCATGTTAAGATAGACTACTCGGAGGGAAAACAGAACCCTGACTACTTAAAGGCTTCTAAGTATCACGATGCTCATGGTATGACGGGTGAGCAGAATCTCAAAGATTTCTTGGTCGATGGAAAAGTGACCGAGACACGAAGTTATTTGCGTTGGGAGAACCCTGCACTTAGTCAAAATGGTGAAGGTCGTGTTTCACCCACCATTCCAGGGTGTCAAGTAACCATTACGGTAATAGGCAAAGATAAAAAAGCAAAGCTTCAAAACCATATTGTGAAGATTCCCAATGTAGAAGGGGCAGGGGATGAAGGGCAGAATGCCATTACGATGTCACAAGTGAACCCACACACCATTAGTAAAAAATCACGAACTTGTGAGAGTTGTCACACCTCTAAAAAAGCGTTGGGTATGGGGATTAATGGGGGTAAATATTTTGGTGACCAGAGCAAAACAGCTATCATTGACCTTATGACGGCTGATGGTAAAGTATTGCCTAAAAAAACAGATGAACAGATACCTGCTATTTTAAACCTAAAACATGACTACTCGGTGATGATAGATGAGAACGGTACACAGGTTCAAACGGTGGACAATCACTGGAAACTTGCCAATCCACTAAGTCCAGAGACACGAGCAAAGCTTGACCGTCAAGGGGTCTGTTTTAGCTGTCATCAGAGCATACCAGATGGAGACTTGGCTATTTCTGCGATGAACCATGTTGCTAATATGACAGGGTTAGAGATAGATAATGAGTCTCATAAAGATATACTTCATAAAACGGTGAAGATTTCGGCATGGGTTCAAGTTGGATTACCTATTTTGTTGGGAATCTTTGGGTGGCTTTGGTGGAGACGGCGTATTCAAAAAAATTAAAATATTATACTATAATTATTATTTTATGATGAAATTTAAATAATCTTTAGCAATTATCATGGTATACTTCATAACTAATTTTAAAAAAGAATAATACCAAACACAAAGGAACAGTAAATATGAGTCAACAAGAGAGAAGTAGCTACATTGAAGCCATCTGTAACGCCATTAAATCATATCAAGGATTTACCTCTTCTGAAAAGGAGTATGGACTTCATAACATTCAAGAGTGTATAGATTGTGATGGAAATTTAGATACTCTTATCAAGAAATTTGCACAAATCTCACTTGATATTCAACCATTCCTTGTAGAGAAACAGCTTATTCGAGCGTAATCTACAAGTCACAATGAGACAGATCATTGTGATCTAAATTTTATAGACAATTGATCGATACTCCCCTCCCACACTATTTTATCTTCTTAACATTTTTCAAAAGAGAGTATTAAAAGAAAAAAATAGACTTTAGAAGCATTTCTAAAGTCTAAAAGGATTATTTATTTGCTCATGCTATCGATTTTACTCATCGCAGAAGCAAGAGCCATACTTGACTCTCCGGCCTTAGAGAGAAGCTCTTTGGCCTCTGCCAAAGCTGAAGAGAGATTTGAATCTTCAGAATCAAGAGCAACCGCACCATCAACCACACAAAGAGTCTTCTCCTCTTCTACTTTAACATAACCGCCATTAACGGCTACGGAGATCTCTTTTGAGTCTTTGGTCTCAATAACCATAACACCACTATCAAGGAGAGAGACCAAAGCAGCATGTCCTGCCAAGACCCCAAACTCACCCTCGCTTCCAGGGATGGTTACCTGTTTGATTTCATCATCGAAAATGACACCCAAAGGCGTCACAATCTCAAGTTTCATGAGTTCCATTACAGACTCCTTGACTTACTTAGACTTCGCTAAAATCTTCTCGTTCTTAGCAATCGCCTCATCCATATTTCCAACCATATAGAATGCTGCTTCATTCATATCGTCATATTTACCTTCGATAAGACCTTTGAATCCTGCCAAAGTATCAGCAAGCTCAACATATACTCCAGGGCTACCTGTAAAGACTTCAGCAACATGGAATGGCTGAGAGAGATATTTTTCAATCTTTCTTGCTCTCTCAACAGTATTTTTGTCCTCTTCACTAAGCTCATCCATACCAAGAATAGCAATAATATCTTGAAGATCTTTATACTTTTGAAGAATAGACTGAACACCACGAGCAATATTATAATGCTCCTCACCAATAATCGAAGGGTCAAGCATTCTAGAAGTTGAATCAAGAGGATCAACCGCTGGATAGATACCTTTTTCTGCAATAGCTCTATTTAGTACTGTTGTTGCATCCAAGTGAGCAAAAACAGAAGCAGGAGCTGGGTCAGTCAAGTCATCTGCAGGAACATATACCGCTTGAACAGAGGTAATTGAACCTTTGGTTGTAGAGGTAATTCTCTCTTGAAGTTTACCCATCTCACTTGAGAGTGTAGGTTGATATCCAACCGCACTTGGAATACGACCGAGTAGTGCTGACATCTCAGAACCAGACTGAGCAAATCTAAAGATATTATCAATAAACATCAAAACATCAAGCCCCATCTCATCACGGAAATACTCTGCCATAGTAAGACCTGTCAAAGCGATTCTGTTTCTTGCTCCTGGAGGTTCACTCATCTGTCCATAACAGAGAGCAACTTTGTCAAGTACATTTGACTCTTCCATTTCATAGTAAAGGTCATTTCCTTCTCTTGTTCTCTCACCAACACCAGCAAAAACTGAGTAACCACTATGCTTCATAGCAACGTTGTTAATAAGCTCCATAATAATAACGGTTTTACCAACACCTGCACCACCAAATAGTCCTACTTTACCACCTTTGTTATAAGGAGCCAAAAGGTCAACTACTTTGATCCCTGTCTCAAAAACTTCTGTTTTGGTACTTTGCTCTTCAAATGGAGGAGGATCTCTATGAATTGATCGATACTCTTTACAGGTAAATTCACCTGCATCATCAACGGTATCACCTACAACATTGAAGATACGTCCAAGAACCTCTTCTCCAACAGGAACTTTGATTGAATCACCTGTTGCTTTAACCTCTTGACCTCTTACAAGACCTTCACTCATATCCATTGCAATGGTTCTAACACGACCATCACCTAGCTGTGCTGCTACCTCTAAAACCAATCTCTGGTCTCCACCCTCAAGGGCAATTGTTGTCTCTAGTGCTTCGTTGATTGCAGGAAGGTATCCGTCAAAATCAACATCAACAACTGGACCTAGTACCTGTACTACTTTACCTGTCATAAATCTATTCTCCTCTTCTTATTTCAATGATTCCATACCACTGATAATCTCAATGAGTTCAGTCGTAATCGCTTCTTGTCGTGCTTTGTTATAGGCAACAGTTAATCTATTAACCATCTCACCTGCATTTTTTGTCGCTGCGTCCATCGCTTGCATACGAGCAGAGTGCTCACCTGCCAATGAGTTTAAGAGTGCATAATACATTGAGTAATCAACATATTTTCTTACTAACGCATCCATCAATGTATCATCATCATCTGGCTCAACTTCAAGCTCAGAGAGAGAGACACTGCTTAAATCTAATGATTTTGTATCAATAGGCAAAAGTTGTTGCTCAATAATCTCCTGAGTAATCATATTGACATATCCATTATGGATTAGAATAATCTTATCTGTTTTGCCTTGTATATAATCTTCTACCAAAGTAGAGATAAACTCCGCGGCTCTACTATACTCAGGAGAAGAACTCATATCCTCAATCTCATTGATCATATCAATTTTGTTGTACTTATAATAAGCAATACCTTTTTTACCAATACCACTTAGACGTACTGTTGCTCCAGCCTCTTCAAACTCCCTAAGCAGTTTGCTTGTTCGTTTGATGGTCTGATAGTTAAATCCACCACAGAGACCTTTGTCAGCAGAGACGAATACAATGTCAACAACTTTAGGATTTTTGTTCTCCTTAAAGAAGACATTATCAATACCATTTTCGTTGTTTTGTGTCATCTTCTGAGCGATCTCATTGAGAAGCTCAGTAAGTTTCGAAGCATAAACTTTAGAGCGTTTTGCAACCTCTTCTGCTCTTTTTAGCTTCGCAGATGAAACAAGTTTCATTGCACGCGTGGTCTTTTGAGTACCTTTGACACTCGAAATCTTACGCTTTATATCTTTTAAATTAGCCATGATTTAGCCTTTTTATGCTGAAAATGATTCGCTAAAATCGTCAAGTGCTTTAATAAGTGCTTTCTCGTTATCGTCAGTAATTTTTTTCTCATCTCTAATACTGTCTAAAATAGCTGCATGTTTTGCCTCCATAAATGGCATCAACTCTGCTTCAAATTTAGTAACAGCAGAAACTGGAATCGTATCTAAATACCCTTTGTTTCCAGCAAAAATCATCACAACTTGCTTCTCAACAGGAACAGGTGAATATGGTCCTTGTTTAAGAACTTCAACCATTCTAGCTCCACGCTCAAGTTGCTTTCTGCTATGCTCATCAAGATCTGATGCAAACTGTGCAAATGCCTGTAGTTCACGATAAGATGCCAAGTCTAGTCTCAATGTTCCTGCCACTTGTTTGGTGGCTTTAATCTGTGCGGCACCTCCAACTCTTGATACAGAAAGTCCTACGTTAATCGCTGGTCTTACACCTGAGTTAAAGAGATCTGTCTCCAAGAAGATCTGTCCATCAGTAATAGAGATAACATTGGTTGGAATATACGCAGCAACATCTCCTGCTTGTGTCTCAATAATTGGGAAAGCGGTAATTGAACCTGCTCCATTCTCATCACTAAGTTTTGCTGCTCTCTCTAGTAATCTTGAGTGTAGATAGAATACATCCCCAGGATAGGCTTCACGACCTGGAGGTCTTCTCAAGATCAAAGACATCTCTCTATACGCAACCGCATGTTTAGAGAGATCATCATAGAAGATAACAGCATGTCTACTAGAATTCATATAGTACTCAGCCAAAGTAACACCAGCATAAGGTGCCAAGAATTGGAACGCAGCTGAGTCAGCAGCAGAAGCAGCAACAATAATGGTATAATCCATTGCTCCAGCCTCTTCAAGCTTTTTAACAATAGTTGCAATAGTTGATTGCTTTTGACCAATGGCAACATAGACACAAGTAACATCTTGACCTTTTTGGTTGATGATTGTATCAATCGCTAGTGTTGTCTTACCTGTTTGTCTATCTCCAATAATAAGCTCCCTTTGTCCTCGTCCAACAGGAACAAGTGCATCAATCGCTTTAATACCTGTCTGAAGTGGCTCATGGACCGATTTTCTAGCCATAATCCCAGGTGCTTTATCTTCAACAAGTCGACTCTCTGTAGTCTCAATAGGACCTTTTCCATCGATTGGCTCACCTAGTGGATTAACCACGCGACCAACCATTGCATCTCCTACTGGCATTCTAAGTAGCGTTCCTGTTCTCTTAACACTCATCCCCTCAACAATTCCTGCCATGGAACCAAGAACAACAATACCTACGTTTGCCTCCTCAAGGTTAAGAACCATTCCCTTAACGCCTGTCTCAAACTCAACTACCTCTCCTGCCATAACATTGTTAAGACCATATACCGAGGTAATACCATCTGCAACACCTACGATTTTTCCAACTTCATTAATGTCTACATCTATTTCAAAATTCTCGATTCTATCTTTAATTATCGAGCTAATTTCGTCTGCTTGTAATTTGTTTGCCACTGCAACTCCTTCCGTTTAGATTACTTTATTTATAGTGATTTTGTAATAAAATCAATTAACTGTTCTTTAACTCTCTGTTTAGAGAAGTTTACCTCAATACCTAGATCATCTACAGTAACTTTTATACCATCAATATCCGATTTCTCTTGAGTAAGAGAGATGGTTGATCCTGTATACTTTTTAAGTGAATTTTGTAAATCTTCAAGCTCAGTTACACCCAATTCATTGCGAGAAGATACGATACCTTCATACTCATTACGCTCTTTTTGAAGCTCTTGATTCAAACTTTTTGCAATGATTGGGATCAGATCCAAACGACCATTTTCACCAAGAATTTTAATAAAGTTTATAAGTTTACTATCTGCTCCTTTTAATCCATCTAATATAAAAGAGGTTTTATCATTAGAGGAGAGTAAAGGAGAGGTTATTCTCTCTTGTACTTTATTATCAACAAAGAGCTTAGAAATTGTAGTCAAAACCTCACTATAGATAACTCTCTCTTCAGAGGAAGCTATGCTAATTAAAGCATTAACATAACGTTTTGCAATTAACTCTTCCATACTATGCCACCTTTCTTGAGATAAGAGATACTACCTTAGATTCATCTATGGCAATATCATCACTATCTATTCCATCATTTAAAAGAGCATTAATCGTCTCTTTTGCCATTTTTTTACGCTCAAGCTCCATCTTTTCTGTTAACTGCTTCTCCATAGAGGCGATTAACTCTTCACTCTTTTTAGCGATATTTTCAGCAAGTACTTTACCCTCATTGACACTATTGGCAACAATCTCTTTTGCTTTCTCCTCATTTTCGGCTAGTTTTGCTTGAGCAGCTTTTGCCTCATCTTTGGAGGCTTGCAACTTCTCTTGAATCTCTTTTAGTTGATTGGCAATATCTGCCTGTCGTCCTTGAAAAAATGCTTTAATTGGATTAGCTGCCAAATAGTAGAGCAGACCAACAAAAATTGAAAAGTTTAGCACTCTGTAGAAAAAGTCAGAGTTGGTCATGCTAACATCATGATGCTCTGTTCCACTTGCCATAGCTACGATAGGTAAAACAAAAGCAACAGCCAATGCAATTTTATTTAATTTCATTCTCCATCCTCCTTTATAGATTACTCATCTTAGTTTTCAAACTCTCTTTGAAAAGAGGCAACTCTGCTTCCAAAGAGGCTTTTAGCTCCTCTTTACTCTTGGCAAGCTCAGCCACAAACTCTTGATATTTCTCATCAAGCTCTTTGGTTTTACTCTCTATTTTACTCTCCGCTAAAGCTTTGGCTTCATTGGTAGCTTTTTCTCTAACAGCATTAGCTTCTACTTTGGCTTCTGCCAATACAGCATCAGCCTTGGCTTTAAGCTCATCGCTATCTCCTGACATCTCTTTTGCATTTTTTAAATCTTCTGCAATAGAGTTATCTCTATCATCCATAAACGTAACTAACGGTTTATAGAGCATTTGATTTAATAAAGCCAAAAGAGAGAAGAAAATAACAAGAACAAACAACATCAAACCGGGGTTCAGATCAAGCATTAAAACTCCTCAAAAAATTTCGCGTATTATAACTTGTTTGGTGTAATATATCTATTAAGAGCTATTAGATAATTTGGTTATAAAAAAGATATGGAGTGATTATGAAACTCTTGTTACTATTGGTATCATCAGAGAAAAGAAGATTAATTTATCATTGAAAGAAATTTTTTAATTTCATCCTCATTTTTCAACTTTATCTCTATGGTATTATTTTTTAATTTAAAAGGGAAAGGGAGTTTATCTGAAAAACTCTCCTTATGTTTCTGCAAAAAACTTACTCTTTTTGAAGAGTTTGTCTCTATCTTCTCTTTTCCTTTATTTTTTTTGATCAACTGTTCAAGCTCTCGCACACTTAATTTTTGACCAATAATGGTATCAACCAAACGTCGCTGAAGTGACTCCTCTAACCCAACCAAAACTTTAGCATGTCCTTGTGAAATATCTCCACTAATTAACTTCTCCTGAGCATAAGCAGAGAGAGAAAGAAGCCTTAGTGTATTGGTAATTTGAGAACGACTCTTATTGACAAATTCCGAAAGTTTATCATGGGTGATCTCATAAACTTTAATCAACTCATCATAGGAGTGTGCCAACTCAATAGCATTAAGATCTTCTCGTTGAATATTCTCAATCAATGCCAACTCTCGAAGCTTAAGCTCATCGATATCAACATCTGCGACAATTGCTTTGATTGTATCCATTCCTGCTAATTCGTGAGCACGAAAACGGCGTTCACCTGCCACTAATAGATAGCTATCTCCTTTATCTAACACCACAATAGGTTGGAGTAATCCATGTTGCTTAATCGACTCACTTAGCTCCAAAAGGGCTGTCTGATCAAAATGTTTTCTGGGTTGATAGGGGTTAGGCGTAATATCCTCAAGATCAATCTCTCTAATCTGACCTGCACGATCAATGCCCCCACCTACTTCATTCTCATACGCCTGTCCTACCTCATCTAAGATTGCACCTAATCCTCTACCTAATGCCATGATTATCCTTTGAGAATACTTTTTGCAAGGTTGTTATATGCCAATGCCCCTTTTGATTTACGAGCATACTCGGTAACAGGTTTTCCAAAACTAGGAGACTCCGCCACTTTGATATTTCGAGGGACAATAATAAACTCATTTTTTTTGTCCAAAAAGAGTTTGTCCTTAAAGTGGTGAGAGAGATCTTCTAGTACCTGCTTTGAGAGATTATTCTGTCCTGAATACATTGTGGGTAAAAATCCCCGAATGGTCAATTTTGGGTTAATCGATTTCTTTAAGAGGTTAATGGTATTTAACAACTGTGCCAATCCCTCTAATGCAAAGAACTCACACTGAATAGGGATAATAACAGAGTCGGCTGCACCTAGTGCATTGATGGTAATGGGACCCAGTGCAGGTGGAGAGTCAATTAAGATATAATCGTAGTTTTTCTTAACCGGCTTGAGTGCTTTTTTTAGGAGCAACTCTCTATTCTTTTTACGGGAGTCATAAAACTCTTTTTCTATTCCTACCAAGCCGATATTAGCAGGGAGCATATCAAGATTTTTAAATTTAGATTTGAGTATTACATCAGAAACCTTTTTGATACCAATCATCACATGATAGACATTATACTCATAATCGTTTCTATTAAAACCCAAACTGGTTGTCGCATTGGTTTGAGGATCAGCATCGATAAGTAAAACTTTTTTACCACTCTCTGCTAAAGATGCAGCAAGATTGACAGCGGTTGTTGTTTTACCTACACCACCTTTTTGATTTGCTATTGTAATTATTTCACTCATCTTAAACTATATACTCTCTTATTATCAATTATTAATGAGCCATCTTCCCGCAAAATGGCATCACAAAGGCTTTTATACTCCCCCTCAATATGAGCAGAAACCGATTTTCTTCTCTCAAATTCTATCGCATACTTACTAAATACCTGCTTCCAAGAGGGATATTTTTTTAATTTGGTAAAGTAACATTTTAATAAAAATTCTCTCTCAACGTTGAGATTCAAAGCTTCATAGCCATTGCTATTTTTTTGTAAATTTATCCCCATACCACAGATCAAAATATTCTCTATTTTTTTTGTAATAACTCCTCCTATTTTATGTTGATTATGGTAGAGATCATTAGGCCATTTTAGCCAAATATCATCATCATATTTGACCAAAATCTCTTTCATAATAAATGAAAAATAGATAGAGGCAGAGCCAAGAGGCAGATCTGCAGGGAGTGATGATAGACTTAAGGCAAAAGAGAAAAAGAGATTCCCCTCTCCTCCTTCCCATCGATTCTCTCTGCTCCCTATACCATCACTCTGATCTTTTGCCCAAATAGCCACAGGAGGGGTGAGCATATTCTTTTTGATCTGCTCAATTAAATAGAGTTGTGTTGAGGGGAGTGTATCAAAAGAGAGAATCGTCAACTTTTAATCCTCTTCCAACACAATAGGATTTAGCATCCATTGGTTTTTTGGATGGTGGTTGTATCCTTTTTATTCTAATAGAGCCTTGGGTGCATCCCACCACAACCTCTTGATCCTCAATAGAGAGAATAACTCCTGCTTGGTGAGGCGTTGAGGATTCCACCAACTCTACCTCTAAGAGCTTAATACCATTATCTAAAAATATACCAGGCCACCCCTTGAACGCACGATATTTCTCATAGAGTCTTCTAGCCAAAGAGAGATCAACCTTGCCATCAGATTTTCTAATTTTTTTGCAGTAAGTCGCCTCAGCTCTGATCTGTACAATGGGTTTGAGTATCTCAAAGTTATGAATAGTTTTTAGAGTTAGAATAGCAGCATCTACGCTTAGTTGATCCATCAACTCAGGAAGGGTCATGGTATCAGGAATCTTAAAATAACGATACCCTAATATTGGACCTGAATCCAACCCCTCCTCCATGAGCATTGCACTTACTCCTGTAAACTCATCACCATTTAGCAGAGATTGTTGCACAGGACTTGCACCTCGATAGTCAGGTAACAAAGAGGCATGAAGATTAATACAAGGAGCAATATCCAGTATGCTTCTAGGCAAGAGTTGCCCAAATGCAGCCACCACAATAAGATCAGGCTTGGTCTCTACAATAGTATCATAAACACCCTCATCGAGAAGCCTTTGGGGTTGCAAAATAGGCAAACCATAAGCCTCTGCCAAAACTTTAACCTCAGGGGGCTTTAACTCCTTTTTGCGTCCGACAGGTCGATCGGGTTGTGTAATCACCAAAACAACCTCTATCTGATCATCCTCAATTAGCGATTGAAGTATCTCTTTGGCATAGTGAGGGGTTCCCATATAAACTATCTTTTTCAATCTTGCTCCTCTATTGTTATTAAGGCGAATTATAGCAAAATAAAAGCAAATCTAGTTACAAAATAGCGTACCACCTTTTTGAATACCATCTAGTAGAAAACTTCTAATATCCTCTAATCCAAAACCTGTGGCAAGGAACATCTTTTTGTTATGTTTAAGAAGGAAATCAGCTGCTTTGAGCTTTGTTACAATCCCCCCTGTTGCGAACTCATTATTGGCACTAGGTGCGGCATCTAACTCCTCTTGGGTAATAAAATTAACCTCTTTTCTAATCTTGGCATCAGGATATTCTCTAGGATCTTTGTCATAGAGTCCATCGATATCTGAGAGAATAACCAATATCTCTGCATTAAAATTTTCTGCCACATAGGCAGAGAGTTGGTCATTATCTCCAAAAACAAGCTCTTCAGTAGCGATAACATCATTCTCGTTAATAATGGGAACCACACGATTAAGAAGCAAGTTATCAATGGCAACCTGAGCAAGATGGGTACGCTTTTTGGAGTCCAAATCTGCAGCACTCAAGAGTACTTGTGAGCAGAGGATATCATACAAAGCAAACTTCTCTTGGTACATCTTAAGCAAGAGAGGTTGTCCAATAGCAGCTAAAGCCTGTTTGTTACCAATATCTCTCTTGTCCAATGGCAACACGGTATAGCCTGCTGAGACGGCTCCTGAACTAACAAGTATCACCTCTTTTTTTTGACTCATCAACTCAGCAATAAGCATCACAAGGTCTCTCATTCGCTCCTTTGCTACCATACCATCTTGACTCAGAACATGAGAGCCAACCTTAATAACAATACGTTGATAACTCATTACTCTTTTTTCTCTTGCTCTTCAACCGATTTGACAAAGTTTTTAAGCAGATAACGCAACGCATCTGTATTGAGGTGAGCAACAGAAGAGATAGGCAAAACAAAGAGTGGTTCATCCTTGGGAAGATCTACGCCATACTCCTCCTCAAATCCATAGGATAGATACTTTTGATCAGCCTTAAATCTATTGAGTGTCCTATTGCTCTTGAGATTGATATCTTCTAAAAATTTCTCAGTGAGTCGATTAACCTCTTCGATAGGAAAAGTATCACATTTGGTAATTGCCACCCCAAATCTTCGCTCAGCTAGTCTACTAGAGTAGCGTTGAAGTTCAACCAACAGTGTCTCATACTGATACTTCATCTCACGATAGTTAGAGGCATCAATCAAAAGCAAAAGGGTCTTAGTACGTTCAATATGTTTCAAAAACGCCAATCCCAACCCACGTCCATCACTTGCTCCCTCAATTATGCCTGGGATATCTGCCATCATAAAGGAGTCATACTCTCCTACATTCACCACTCCTAGATTGGGAGTCAAGGTGGTAAACTCATACGCAGCAACTTTTGGTTTGGCATTGGAGATAGAGGAGATCAGGGTAGACTTACCCACACTAGGATAACCTACTAGCCCTACATCTGCAATGAGCTTCATCTCCAATCGAATCTCTTTGGTGATACCAGGGAGTCCTGGTTGTGCATAGGTTGGACGTTGGTTGGTTGAACTTTTGAAGTGAAGATTACCCAATCCACCTTTACCCCCCTCCAAAAAGAGGATTCTCTCTCCTTCATTCACAAGATCATGGAGAAGTTCATTGGTCTGGGCATCAATAATTTGTGTTCCAGGAGGCACAATAATCTCTACGCTTTTACCCTTACGACCATACTTTTTGCGTCCCTCTCCAGGGCGACCATTTTCCGCTTTGATATGGTTACGTCCCCGCAAGGCAGAGAGGGTATCGGTATTATTATCTACTCTAAAATAGACATCTCCACCTTTTCCTCCATCACCACCATCAGGACCTCCTTTGATGACAAACTTCTCTGTCCAAAATGAAACACACCCTGCACCACCTTTACCTGAACTTACCAATAACTCGACACTATCTACAAACATCAATTTTCCTTTTATAAGCACTACTATATATACGCTATAAATCTATACAGAACTGATTACAACAAATTAAAATAGCTTGAAATTATACCTAAAAAGATAAAGAGGGGAATAAAAGGGTAGAGAACAAACTCTACACCTAAGATGGATTATGCAGGTACGACAGAGACTCTTTTGGTTCCTCTTCTTACATTGTCAAATTTAACAACACCTTCAACAAGAGCAAAGATAGTATGATCTTTACCCATACCAACACCACTACCTGGATGAACTTTTGTTCCTCTTTGTCTGATAATAATATTGCCAGGGATTACTGCTTCCCCACCATATTTTTTTACACCTAGACGACGTCCAGCTGAATCACGGTTATTCTGTGTAGAACCTTGACCTTTCTTGTGTGCCATACTATGCTCCTTATGCTATACTTGTAATTCTAACTCGTGTAAAGTCTCTTCTGAAACCTCTTTTGAGTTTTGAATCTTTTCTTCTTCTCTTTTTATAGATGATAACTTTTTTATCTCGACCTTCGTTAATCACCTCACCTTTAACCACTGCACCCTCTACAAAAGGAGTACCTACCGTCAACTCACCATTATCTAATGCTAGAACTTCTTTAAACTCTACAGCAGATTTTGGCTCAAGACTCATCTTATCAAAACAGATAATATCACCCTCTTGAACTTTGAACTGTTGTCCACTTGCTTTAATGATTGCGTACATTGCAAACCCTTCATTTCATTATTATTCTACCAATAGAGATATTGGCATTTTTAAAAAGTTTGAGATTATACCCAAAAGAGTTTTAATTTTGTTTTAAAGGCGAAGAGGAAGAGAGATTTCTCTTCTATTGTTCAGTTAAGTTTTTATAAAACTTCACATATTCTGTATCCCCCTCTTCTCTTGCTTTCATTGCTGAGCGTGGGTGTTCGACCAATTGACCAGTTATCATATAAGGAATACTGTATCCCCAATCAAGCTCCCTCTCCAAAGGAACAATAAATTTCTCTATAAATTCAAGCACAGGAAGTTGTTTGTATTTTGGATTTTTCAAAAAGCCAATAAGCAACTCCATAGGACAATTCCCTGCACCTCTTCCCAATCCAGAAATGGTACAATCTAAAAAACTTGTCCCATACATCATCGCCTCAATTGTATTAGCGTATGCCAACTGAATATTGTTATGTGCATGTATTCCAATCTCTTTGCCTGTTGCTTTTGCTACGGCAAGATATTTCTCTGTTAATGCACGAATCTGTTCAGGGTAGAAAGAGCCAAAGGTATCAGCAATATAGATAATATCTACATTGGTCTTTCCTAATATCTCAAGCACCTCATCCAACTCATCATTAAAAGATTTGGCAATTGCCATCACATTGACTGTTGTCTCATACCCTTTGGCATGTGCCTCCTCTATCAACTCTATCGCTTCTGGTATTTGATGAATATAGGTTGCAATTCTAACCATATCCACAACCGACTCCTCTTTGGGCAGAAGCTCCTCTTTGACTGTTCGACCAATATCTGACATAACTGCTATTTTGAGATTGGTATTATTATCTCCTACTATTCGTCGAATATCCTCCTCTTTTGAGAAGTTCCATGCACCAAACTCCTCTTCGCTCATGAGCGTGGGAGAGTTATTTTTACCTATCTCCATATAATCAACACCAGATGCCACACACGTTTCATAGACTCCTTTTACAAACTCATCTGTAAAATGGTAATTATTAACCAATCCTCCATCTCTAATGGTACAATCAAAAACTTTAATATCCTCCCTAGCAAGAAGCATTGTTCCCTTTTTTTCCAACATTAAGTTATCCTTTGTAGAATTAAATTTAAAAAATAATATCGTGTCATTTATTGTTTTTAAATTAAAAAAGCGCAAAACATAGAAAATCAATTATTTCTAAGGTATACTTTCAGAATTTATTTTTTGAAGGATAATTATAATGAGTTGGACACCTAACAGTTGGAGAGAATTTCCAATCAAGCAACAACCAACATATCAAGATCAAGAGAGATTAAAAAAAATAGAGGAACAATTAAGCTCATATCCTCCGCTTATCTTTGCAGGAGAGGCACGCACACTCAAAGAGAAGTTGGCAAAAGTTGGACGGGGTGAAGCATTTTTACTTCAAGGTGGAGATTGTGCAGAGAGTTTTGCCAACTTTAACTCACCTACCATTAAAAATCTTTTTAAACTTATGCTTCAAATGAATATGATATTAATGTACTCTACAGGGAAGCCTATAGTCAAAGTAGGACGTATTGCAGGGCAGTTTGCCAAACCTAGATCCTCTGATTTTGAAGAGATTGATGGGGTCAAACTCCCCTCTTATCGTGGAGATATTATTAATGATATCAAATTTACTAAGGAGGCACGTACTCCTAATCCAGACAATATGTTCAAGGCATATAACCAAAGTGCCGCCACACTAAACCTATTAAGAGCCTTTGCTAGAGGAGGATTGGCTGATCTAAACAAGGTGCATAAATGGAACTTGGATTTTATCAAAGATAACCCATTAGGACAGAAATATGATGAGTTGAGTAAAAAGATTGATCAATCGATGAAATTTATAGCCGCTTGTGGACTTACCAGCGATCAAGTACCACAACTTCATCAAACCACCCTCTTTACCTCACATGAAGCACTGCTACTTAATTATGAAGAGGCGTTGACCAGAAGAGACGAGATTGATGGGAGGTGGTATGACTGCTCGGCACATATGCTATGGATTGGAGATCGAACTCGCGAACTCAATGGTGCGCATATTGAGTACTTTAGAGGAATCAATAACCCCATAGGGTGCAAAGTTGGACCAAGCATGGAGGAGGATGAGCTAATATCGCTTATTGATATACTTAATCCCAACAATGAAGAGGGACGATTAAACCTTATTGTTCGTATGGGAGCAGATAAGATTCGTGAATATTTTCCAAAACTACTTAAACGTGTTCGAGACGAGGGAAGAAATGTGGTTTGGTCTTGTGATCCTATGCATGGAAATATCGAAAAGAGCAGTACAGGATTTAAAACCAGAGATTTTGACAATATTCTCTCAGAGGTAGCTCAGTTCTTTGAGATCCATAAGGAGATGGGAACCATTGCAGGAGGAATCCACCTAGAGATGACAGGCAATGATGTTACTGAGTGTACAGGCAGTACCTCTTGTGCCATCACTGCTAATGACCTTGCAAGTAGATACCATACTCAGTGTGACCCAAGGCTCAATGCCTCTCAAGCATTAGAACTCTCATTTATGCTAGGAGACATTATCAAGAATTAAAAGTAATTGAGCAATATTATATTCATTTGGAATCGACGACTTTAGTCCCAACCAAAACGAGGCTAAAGCCATCGACTCCTATCTGCTTAAAGATTATCCGTGATTGATTTGGGGATAATGTTTTTCTCTGCATACTTTTTTGCTTGTTGATACCCAACAAACTTCCACCCCTCACTATTTTCGTTAATACCAATAATCTGACTCTCCTTTTTGACAACAAAAAGATGTTTAGACTTATCAAGCGATACCTCTACATTAGCACCCATCTGTTGCTTTAATTTATCCAATAGGATCTCTTCAAACTTCTCATTATCAGGAGTTGGAGATTTTAACTCCATTGCCATCTTAGAGGTAATTATCGAATAGATCCCTTTATCATACTGCTTTATAGGAGAGATCTTTTGGTGTTTTATCTCTGTAATGTTTGGTGCCTTGCCACTAGCATACATTCTCTCTAGCATCGCCTCCATCTTCTCTTTGGGTAACAATGTAAAGACCTTAGGGTAGACAAAGGTCAAAAGCGTAGGGATATCATTATCAATGGTTGCTTTAGTATAACGCGCTAAAGCACTATTTAGACTCTTGATCTCTACACTTTTAGCCGTTTCATGTTTAAGATCCTCACTATTTGGCGTACTGTTCATACATCCAGAGAGTATCAATAAAGAGAGCGATAAGAGTATTGTTTTTTTCATATCTATCTGTTTCCTTTTTATTTTAGTAAAGATTATTATACTATAATAAGCAACTTTAAGCCATAAAATTTATCAATTACTCTTTTTGCTCAAAATATCCACAATTTTGGTAACTACCAAATCAGAAGTGACATTGAGTGAGGTTCGTGCCATATCCAAGATTCGATCTACTGCTACAATAATTGCCAAGTACTCTACAGGTAATCCCACTTGATTGAGAATAACCACCATCATCACCAGTGATGCTGAGGGCAATGCCGCCACCCCAACACTCAATGCAACAACTGTTACTCCTAAAATTAACTGATCACCAATACTCATCGCCACTCCTGCAAGATTGGCAATATATAAAACAGCAATGGTCAAATATGCAGCGGTTCCATCCATAGAGACAGTTGCTCCTAGAGGCAGTACAAATCCTGCACTCTCACTACTCACCCCCCCTTTCTCTTGAACCACGCGTAGACTTACAGGCAGAGTTGCCGCACTAGAGGCAGTAGAGAATGCCATGATTGTAGACTCCTTAACAGCATTCATATAGGCATAGGGGTTGATCTTGGCAAATAGTGCCAACACCATAGGAAGCGTCACCAAACCATGCAGAAGAATAACACCCAACACCACCAAAACATACTCCCAAAGCCCTAAAATTACATCTATTCCTTGTTTGGCAATAATATAAGAGATCAATGAAAAAACCCCAATAGGTGTCAGATTAATTACCCATTTAGCGATATGAAACATCGCCTCATTAATAGCACTAAAGAGATCAAAAAGCACCTCTTGGTGTCGCTTCTTCATCTTAAATGATGCCAGTGCCAAAAAAACTGCAAAGACAATCACCTGCATCATATACCCACTTGCCAAGGAGTTAAAGACATTAGAGGGGATAAAACTCATAATCATATCATGAAAAGAGAAGGGTTTAATCTCTGATGCTTTAGCATATGTTAATCCTGCACTACTTACAGGCTCCCCTATAGGAAATATATTCATAACAATAATCGCCAAAAAAACAGAAAGTGCGGTGGTCAAGAGATAGAGAGCAACGGTTTTCCCACCAATATTTTTGAGCTTTTGAGCACTCCCAAGTCCTGTAAGTGCCGTATAGATCGAAGCAAAAACCAGTGGGACAACCAACATCTTCAGCAGTGCCACAAACATATCTCCAATAAGCTTCTGCTCCAAAGCAAAACTTGGAGCCAAAATCCCAAAAGCGACACCTAGAACAATGCCTAAAAAGACTTGAACATTTAATGATTTTAGATAGTTCATCTATCTCCCTTTAGTTAAAAATTGTGCGTAGTTTTTGCCATAAACTACTTAAAAAGTCAAGTAGATCTTCCCAAAAACTCGACTCTTCCTCTCTGGAACTACGCTGAGTGATCTTTTGAGGTATAGGGTCAGTATTATTAGACGCTACACTCTTCTCTTTGTTGAGAAAATCACTAAGTGTCGGTGTTGCCACAAATGGATCAAGAGTTCCCCCTCCAAAAAGATTTTTATCTAATGTAAGGTGACAATCGATACACTTTTGTAACCCCTGATGCTGAGGAACCTGAGATTGAGTGACCTTTTTGATATCATGACACTCCCAACAATCCTGTCCACATCCTGAACCCATATCGATTTTTGCCATCTCCTCTTGCGTATGACAGGTTTTACAACTGGCTAAAACTGCATGATCTTTGTCTAGGTGACCACCCTCTTTTGCCAACTTAGGGTGACACAATAGACAATCTCCCTCACAAGCATAGAGGGATCCCATAAGAGGTAAGAATAAAAATAAAATATACTTCATAATAATCCTTTCAAATAAATGTAATTTTAGCCGATTATTATATAAGTAATACTTATTTTACTAACACTGCTTTCTGATTTTAGCTATCTATTCTCTTAGAAGCTTCAAAAAACTCTCCAAGATGGTTTGGCGATAGAGTCTTATGCTCTCTTTGTTTGGAGTCTCTCCTTTGCGAAGTTGGGTATGCAGTCGTTCCAACTTTTTTCGGGTGTCACTTTGGATAATCTGTTCGGTATATAACTCCTCATCCTCTAATCTAATCTGATCTCGAATAGCATGGGAGCGTTTGGCAATTATGGAGGCGTGGTAGAGTGATCTTCCCAATAGAATATAGGGAAAGTTAAGATTTTTCATCGGACCAATAGAGAGTTCTCGTTTGCCAAATTTTTGTCCTAGGATCTTCATCTCATAGAGATTATCAAACCCAATCATCGCTCCAACACCACCCATGGCACCACCAATGACCGATCCCAAAAAGAGACTCCCCCCTCCAAGCATAAGATCTAAGCCCAATCCCCCCATCGCTCCAGCAGAGGCGGATGTAAGGATCAACTCCTTTTGACTCAATCCAAAAATCGAAGCACTCTCTTTGGAGAAGAGCCCAACCTCTTCAAAAACCAAAAGATTCTCAACCTTCTCAATGCTACGATGGTTCCAAATCAATTCAATCTCTTTCTCTAGTGCCTCTTCGTATGCTATGATCTGCTGACGATATCTCTCTTTGGCTTGTTCTTCTTCTTGAGGAGAGGCTTTTTGACCTTGAATTGTTTGCGTATGAACATAACTAAGGGTTTTTTGCATATTCTCTACAATAGCATCCACACTCTGTTCTACTTTTTGTTGATGGAGATCATTGAGTATCCCAATGGCAACTTTGATAGGAACCGTCCACTCCTCTTTGAGTTGAGCCATACTCTCCAACAGACTCATGTGATCTAAGAAGGTGGCTGTAATAGGGTTGAAGGTTCTTACTAGCCTAAAGTAGTGTCCCAATGCCCTCTTCCATTGATCTCGATAATCCTCTTCGCCAATAAGATTAAGAATCGCCATAGAGGGTTGACCACTCCACCTTAGTATCTCCATCTCCACCTCATACTCTGCACCATACGGTTTAGAGGCATCCACCACATAGATAATCCCTGCCCCCTCAACAATAGGCTCAAGGAGTTCAATCTCATCACGAAAAGTAGCACTCTCGCGATGCTCCTGAATAAATGCCTTTAGCAAATCTCCTCGTTTGTCAGCAGAGACAGGATCTTGGGCTTTGAGCCATGACAAAACCCGTCTAGCACGCTGAAACCCAGGGGTATCAAAGAGTTCATAGACAATCTTCCCATCAACTCTAAGTGGAAACCCTCGTTTGACTTGAGTCGTACCAGGGGTATCTCCAATCTGAACAGAGTCATCTAGTGCCAAGGAGGAGACGATACTGCTCTTGCCTTTATTGGGGTGTCCTACCACTGCAAATTTTGGATATTCTGTACTATTATGCATCTATAACCCACACTTTTTTTGATTTTAGTCCCTGTATCTTTCGCTTCCAAACAGCGATATCCTTTTGGTCACTCTCGTAGTATCTTCCTGCTGTTCCCAAGGGGTAGATCTCGATTGTCTCAACCTGCTTATTCTCCATTATTATCTCCAAAAAATCGATAAAATCCATCGTAGGTGGTTCCCATGATTTGACATAGAGCAAAACACTCTTTGATACTTTCATTGCAATAGCTTCATCTTCATCAAAAGAGTTCCCCCCTCCTACAGAGAAGAGATTTTCACCATGAACTGCTTTGGTATCATTGGCAAGAAGAATTTCATTGCTAGAGAGATTCCATCCCAAGATATCATGATAGCCCAAAGAGAGATCATCACTCACCTGTTCATCTGTCTCAGGGACAATCTCAAGGTGTTGCTCTTCTTTGGGAGATGCGGTGGAGACAAAAGGGGTCTCAAACTCTCTTAGAATAGTATCTACCCCCTCCAAATATAAAAACTCTCTTTGTAATACTTTGTGGTATCCATAACACACCAATAACCAAAAGAGAAAACGCAACACCACCGCATAGACCAAGGTACTCATCGCCAAAAACTTCCACCATGCCCCTAATCTATCTGCATTATGAATCATCTCACTACTAAGATGCTCTCCCAAACGAAAATAGTGACTTATCTCAACCAACTCCAAAGAGGGAATTGCAGAGGGGATCCACTCTCTCCATGGCAGAGCAATGAGTTGCAATAGATTATGAAACTCTGCCGTAGAGACATTGAGTGTACTACTCCAGCCAAAGGCGATATCTTTGACCACGACTAGAGCTATTAGTGCCAACAAAAGCCCTATAGAAAATAGTAGAGAGAGACGTTGTAACCGTTCAAGAAACATCCACTTTAGTAGTGCTTCAGGCAGATCTCTTGCCATCTCTTTGGCACGACTTGGCAGAAACGCCAAAAGCTTCTCGATCCAGTGTAGCGGGAACCAAAAGCTAAAGAGGTGAAATAGTCTCCCACGACTCACCATCGATAAAAGAGCAAACAGAATACTCAACAGAGGCAAAAAAGCAGCGACAAAGAGAAAGTAGATAACATTAACAGGGGCTTCACCACTATAACTAAGAAGTCCCAATCCTACTAAAAATCCAGAGATTATTGCAAAAAGAGCCAAAAAGGAGGTGACCATTGAGAGGTGTTTGAGATAATGCTCACTCTCCTTAGATGAAGGAGCATGAAGATAATTCTCTTTTGCCCAAAGCAGGAGATTGTGGATAGGTTGAGTGGGTGATATCTTATGCGTCAATGCAAAAATACGATTAGACTCATGATCTCCTCGATGGTATCTAAGGAGTTCTACAAAATCAAGATAAGTTTTCAAAGAGAGTTTAGGAGTTTCTGTCTGCATAAATCACTTTTTATTTTTCTATGGATTATACGCTGATTGTGCTTTAAACTCTCTTTTCTTTAGATTCTATCAGGTCGATTCTCATCAGGAAGTTTCGATAAGTCAGCCTCATCAAACAACTCAACTTTAGGAATGGCAATAGCAATAAGTGTAATAACCACACCAAAAACCAATACGGTCATATTCTCATGACCTTGAAAAAGATCTGTCAAAATAGTTTTGCCCATACTATCACCCATTAGTGGTTTAAAGAAATCATCATAATAGAGTGTAAATACCAAACCTCCCAACACCCCGCCAATCGCTCCTACTAATACATCGATTCGCCCCTCTGCTATTGAGACAGGTCCTGTTCCTGGACACTTACCTAATATTGCCATAGAGATCCCAAAAAGTATCCCACCAATAATTAATCCTTGTAGCATAATTGGTTTAATATGATAGTGAGCAATTCCTGCCTCTATCATAAAGTAGAGACCTATACTACTCAATCCTACTGTCAAAAAAAGCATTTTGGGGATAATGGTATCTTTAAGCATTGCAAAACCAGCTATCTTCTCAAATTTATCCACACGAGTATACTGAATAATTCCACCAAAAATTACCCCAATCAAAAAGACCAATGCCACTGAGCCATGATCCATCTGAACTACATTCTCTACCATTTTAAGGAGACGATCTGATATGGTAGAGTTGGTTTCATTTATTACCAAAAGAGTATTTTCCATTATCTCTTCCCTCTGGTGTTATAAAAGTATCTTCCTGTAATGATAAGCGAGATCATCACCACCATACCAAAGATCATTGAGGAGATTGCCATTTGACTCATCCCTGACATAAAATGACCTGATGTACATCCTCCCGCCAATCTCGCCCCAATAATCATAATAAAACCAGAAGAGAAACTCCACAAAAGACGAGAGAGAACAGAGCCATTTTTATAACTTTTCCAAGCTGTAGGAATAAGAGAAAAACGAAAACTTTTGGTAATAAAAACAGAGGTAACAAACCCACCAAAAAGTACCCCCAAAAGCATTACGCCCTCCCAAGAACCTGATGCTTTGATATGATTAATGTAGGTGTATTTTTCAGGATCAAGATCAAACATCAGTGCTGCTATATACGGTACATAAGTTGATGCACCAATGGGGCGATCTGCCCCATAGATTGAAAATGTCAAGAGGAGAAGCCCTGACATCAAAATACCTCCCATCCACCACGGTAGTCTATTTGCCATTATTATAACCTTTATAATTTTTACCGAAGTATAGCGAGTTTAGTCTATTAAGTAAAATTTATTATTTTTATAAAACTAATCATTTATACTGATAATTAACTCTCTCCTCCTATAGTAAAACTCGTGTGAAAAGAGTATCATTAATCTTCATCATAAATCTTTATTGCTAAAAATACTCACGAATAATATGAGGAAAGGTACGAATGGTCTTTTTTGCCTTCTCAATCTTCTCTTCAAAGACAACTTTTGAGTGGGGGAAAGTTGCTTGAAGCTCCTCATAAATCTCAATTTTTTGCTCCATATTCTCCTCTATTGCATCAAGAACAGCCTGCATACGCTCTTGAGAGACAGCATACTTCATCAATAGCTCAAACATACGTTTACGTGGATGAATAGAGATACTATCTCCTGCCGCCTCTGCAATCTCTTTAATATCCCAACGAGAGAGATAGATCCCACTAACACTAGGAGCAACTATCTGTGCATAAAGTGCCTCTGTATAACTAGGATAGTCTCGAAGATCTACCTCATCACCATGCTCACAACTCCCATCTATACAAAATTCATCTGAAGCCTTAATCGCCTCAAAATCTGCACGTAAATCATCAAAATTACTCTTCATACTTTTTCCTATTTTTTATATTTTGACTGGTATTAAATACCTATACAATCTCTGGGATCAACTCCAGATCAACATCTACCCCATACCAACGTTTGGCAAGTAGCATCATGCGTACCGCTAATATCATATGTTCGTCATAGAACTTAGGGTTCTCTACCAAGTCATCAATAGCCACATCAAGATTATACCCCATAATCTTACCATCAACAACCTCTACAAATCCTACCACTCCTCGTACCTTGGCACGTTCATTAAGCTCATCACAATAGGGAATAGCTTGTGCTTGAAACTCAGGCTCAATGATCATGCGTTTAACTTTTGAGTCTGCCAAATTTTTCATTGTAAAATCAAAATGCTCCTCTTTAATATTTAATGAAATTGCGGTAGCATTTTTACCTGCCATCTTTAATATTTTATTAAAGTAGCGTCGCCGATTCCCTGTTTGGGCATTATAGCCAATAATTGTACATAACTCCGTATCAGGTCTTATCTCTTCTGGTCTCATCTTTTCCTCTTTTTGTTCATATCAGAAATCCCTCTTCTGTGCATTTTGATGAAGCATCATCGCCTCTTCCTCCTCAATTTTGCATCGAGTACACTCCTCTTCTCCTCCTCTATAGGTAAAATAATTACCACAAGATTGACAACGTTTGATAGTAAACTTTGCCAAGGTTCTCTGAGTTGGTTCAAACAGCTCCTTGAGTTCAAATCCCGCTTGTAGATGTATGGCATTGGGTTCACAGACATCATGACAGAGATGACACTTAAGACAGATCATCGCATCAAAATTGATTACCGAAGATTTGCTATCACTGCTCAATGCTCCTGTAGGACAGATACGATAACAGATTTGACAATTTGTACAGTGCTCTTCTACAAATTTTTGTGAGATAAAAGAGATATCCTCTGTTGCCAAAACATCATATAGTTTGGGTCTCTCTAATCGTTTAAGTACTGAGAAGAGTAATTTACGTTTATCAGGGATATTTTTGTCTCGGATTCGATCAATTGCATCACTATCCAAAGCAAAAGATTTCAACTCATCTGCTTCTACCGCCTCATCAAAACTCCCTTTGCCCTTAAGTGCTGTCTTAAGAGAGAGAAAATCACGTCGGTCAATAACTCTCTCTGGCTCTTTATCCATCAATAGGGGATCAAACTGCTCTATTGCGATCTGCTTACTACTGATGCTCTCCAAAAGAAAGTTAACCTCTTCAATATTGGCACGAATTTGATCTCTTAGCCTTTGATCTTCTCCTCCACAATGGCACCCCTCAAGATTGACAACCAGTTGTTTCTCATTTGCCAGTGCCAAAGCAAGAAGATGCTCTACACTCAACGTACTCAAACAGGAAATCTTATCTTTACAAAGCAGTTGATGCTTCTGCATATCTAAAAACTCAAAAAAGAAATGCGTGGTTGAGAAGTCACTCAATGAAAATGATTCAGTAGGGCAAACCCCCACACACCCCCCACAAGTGATACAAGCAGAGGGGGTAAATGCTGGAATATTTTCTACCAACTCAATGGTCTCTACAGGGCAGATATCAACACATTTGGTACAGGTTGAAAACTTGCTGGTTGCCCGTATACAAGAACCCGCATCAAATAGTAGTTTCATCTCTGACAACTGCCTCTGCTCATAACAGGGAGGTTCAACTGCTCATTGATATACTCAAAATCACTCAGCAGAAACTCCAATGCCAACTCTGCCCCGTCGTGATAAAGTGGAGTACGAGACTCTTTTTTCATATTGATCAAAAACATAGGTGCCCAGTTAAGCAGATGATCCTCAAGGAAGCCCTTTTGCACATACAAAAGCTCCTCCATTGCTTCATCATCGTTGGCTTGATCTGCTTTTTTCATCGCCAAGCAGAGCATATACATAAACTCCAACTCTACCCCAATATGATCAGGACTTACCACTCTGGCTTTGTCCAGTTCCACCTTAAAATCAAGTGCATTATAGAGAGTAAGTAGGGGATTATCTCCTCCACTCTCAATCATCTGGTCATCACGGGTATAAAAGCTCTCATATGGTATAAGATGAAGCAAAAAGAGATTGGCATAATCGACATCCATATATCTCTCTTTGAGAGTACTCTGATCAAACTCCTGACGCTTATCCCAATCTCTATAATGAGGGAAGAGTGACAATATCGCCTCACTGCTCTCAATTGATTTCAAAAACGCCTCATCTACCTCACTAATCATTAGTCGTGAGATAAGGGCATAGAGTGCTATACGATTCTCTATCTCTTCATTTGTTACATTCATGGTTTCCCTTTATATAAAAAAATATATTCTACTATATTAAAGTTAGATTCTCTTTTAATATAAGAAAAAGTTAACAATAAACGTTGATATCACGATACTCTTATCACTTTAACATAGCGATATTCTCAATCAAGTCAGTAGGAAGCATAGCATAAGAGTTTCCAGCATAAATTTTTGCACTAGCACTCAATGCCAAAGAGGAGTGTATGGCTGAATCTAAACCACCATAACCTTGTGCTAGTAATGCCCCAATGAGACCACTAAGCACATCACCACTCCCACCTTTGCTAAGTTTTGAGCTACCATGAGGGTTAACAAAGAGGTTGCTATTTTGAGCAATAATCATATTTGCCCCCTTCAAAAGAAGTGTAACATTTGGAAAAAACTCACAAAATTCACGAACCTTCTCAAACCTATTTGCCTGAAGAATAGGAATATTTATAGGCTCTTCTATGGTCATATTCCACAAAGCCACAAACTCTTTTGGGTGAGGGGTTAAGACTATATCTCTATCATTTTGTTCCAAAAAATCAAGTATTATATCAGAGTAAAATATATCAGCATCCAAAATCACAGGAGCTTTTGACTCTAAAATATCCTCAATAATATCATCTTCAAAATAACCACCATATCCCATACCAAGGGCTATTGCCGTTGTATTATATGGCAATGAGCTATCTTGCATAATAACCATTGGCAGAGGTGTAGAGAGTTCACCAACCATAGTAACCAACCCAACACCAAAACGCAAAGAGGCACTAGCTGTTAAGATTCCTGCACCCTCTTTTTGCCCTGCTACTACAGCGAGATGACCAAATGAGCCTTTGTGCGTCACCCTCTTCTCTCTATTTGGTAGTCTCATATCACTCTCTTCAAGAAGATATATATCTGTCTCAAACCCCTCTGTGTATTTGGCATGAGAGATTCCCAAATCGACACAAATTATCTCACCCACATAATCTTTTGCCATATCAGAATAGAGAGCCTCTTTTAATGCCCCCATAGTAATGGTCACATCCACAAACAGAGCCATAGGCAGAGGATTACCATCCACATCAATACCTGTTGGAACATCACAAGCAATCTTGAACCCTTTTAGGGCTTGAAGTTTTGTGATAAGCCTACGAGTTGACTCATTTAACTCTCTGCTAAGCCCTGCACCAAAGATGGCATCTACTACTATATCAGCCTCCTCTACCTCATCAACTATCTCAATATCTAGGGTTTGAACTCTCTCTAGTTGAATCTTTGCCATAACTGATTTGACACCAAAAGGGATATAGAGTTTTATTTTATAATAGCTTTGTAGTAGTCGCGCCAAGACAATACCATCAGCTCCATTGTTCCCTACTCCAGCGACTATCAAAACAGAGCTTTTGGGTGGAAAATGGGATTTGATATAATCAGCCATACCTTGTGAGGCATGTTCCATAAGTATATCTTCAGTTAGGTTATATTCGTCGTAGCATCTGTGGTCAAGGGGGTAGCAGGATTTATATAAAGGTTGCATTCTAACTCTTTTAATTTGGAATGAGTCTTCAGGTGACAGATCTCTCCTTTACTCTCATTATAAACAGATTCATCACCAGAGCTTGATTTGATTTTGATATTTTAGCACAAATTGAATAAGGTAATAGCGGAGTATTAAAGTTTTACCGGGAGTCAGATGTTGACTATCAAGCCTTGGAGTATCCAACAATTATAATCGTTGGAGTTTTTTCAATCCCTCTTTTACTAACGAGGCGGTATCTCCTGTGGCTCCACTGAGTGCTTTTTTGATCTGCTCTTTTTTGAAGCCCAAACTCTCTAGTGCCAAGATGGCATCTGCCATACCACTGTCGATACTTTGAGACTCTTCGCTCCCATCCACAATAAAATCAGCCAACTCTACCAAAATACGACTCGCTGCCTTGGGACCAATACCAGGTACTCGCTTGAGCAATCCTACATCTTTGTCGGCTACTACCCGAGCAAAAGTTGCAGGTGCAAAGGTGGAGCATGTTGCCATGGCAACCTTAGGACCTACGCCATTGATCTTAATAAGAGTATCAAACATCCTCTTCTCATCTTTTTCCATAAACCCAAAAAGCAAATTGGCATCCTCTCGAATAATCTGTGTGACCAATAGCTTGACACGTTTTTCGGTGATGGCATGAGAGGTATTGAGTGAGATATTTACCTCATAAATTAATCCATTAAGATTAAGATGAACCAATGTTGGCTCTTTTTTTTCAACGACTCCTTCTATTCCTACGATCATTATTACTTCCTAATTTTTTTTGATACTTGAAGTATAGCAACTATTTTTTAGAAAGAGAAAAAATATGTCAAATTGTAATATTGTCAATATTTAGATAAAATTTCATCAAAAAGTACCTTTATTATGAAACTAAAATCTATCTTTACCAACAGTTTTGGAATCCTCTTCTCTCGTGTGACAGGTCTTGGACGTGATGTTTTGATGGCATCAGCACTAGGGGCATCGGGATACTCTGATATCTTTTTTGTGGTCTTTAAGCTCCCCAATCTCTTCCGTCGTATCTTTGCTGAGGGGGCATTCACACAAGCTTTTATGCCTTCATTTATCGCCTCAAAACAAAAAGGTCTCTTTGCTACGGCGATCTTTTTACGTTTTATTATGGTATTAGTGGGGATCTCTTTGATCGTAAGCCTCTTCCCTGAGCTTCTTACCAAAACCATTGCCATGGGATGGAGTGATCAGCAGATTAGAGAGTCTGCCCCACTAACTGCCATTAACTTTTGGTATCTTGATCTGGTATTTATCGTTACTTTTTTAGCAACCCTCTTGCAGTACAAAGAGCATTTTGCCACCACAGCAATGTCCACGGCACTGCTCAATATCTCAATGATCTCTGCACTGCTACTCTATATGCACCAAGAGCCAAAAACCATTATCTATGCACTCTCTATTGCCGTCTTGATTGGTGGTCTGCTACAGGTCTTAGCCCATATTATTGCACTCAAAAGTTTCAATCTCCAACGCCTCCTTATTGGGGGATGGAGATATCGCAATAAACCTAGCAAACAACAAGATCTCAAAAAAGAGACCAACCTCTTTAACCGTCTATTTTTCCCCTCTGTTTGGGGAAACTCAATGCCTCAGCTCTCCTCATTTATCGATACCATTTTAGCATCATTTCTAATCTCTGGCTCTATCTCCTATCTCTTTTATGCCAATCGCATCTTTCAACTCCCTCTTGCTATTATCGCCATAGCTGCCTCCATAGCACTCTTCCCTGCAATATCCAAAGCCCTAAAACATGGGAATGAAACCCTAGCCTACCAACATCTCGATCGTGTCTTTTGGATCCTCTTGGCTCTTTTGGGTATGGCGACACTTACAGGGATAATAGTTGCAGAACCCATTGTCTGGTTGCTCTTTGAGCGTGGTGCATTTACACCCCAGATGACCATCGAGACTGCCCAAGTGCTGAGCATGTATATGTTAGGGCTTATTCCTTATGGATTGGCAAAACTCTTTTCGCTCTTTCTCTATGCCAACAAAGAGCATACCAAAGCGGCTAAAATTGCCACCATTACCCTACTCATCAATGTTACTGTCTCTTTTGTTTTGATGAAGTACATGGGTGCTATGGGGTTAGCCCTCTCAGGGAGTATTGGGGGGTTGATCTTCTTTACACTGACCCTTAATGGCATAGGATTTGAGAAGTTTTTTGAGATTATTAAATCCAAAAAATTGATCTATCTTGTGGTGGGATTGACTCTTTTTGGCTCTCTATTAGAGTTTATCAATCATCTCCTAATAGACTGGATAAGGTAGAATATTTTTCTACTCTACTCCTCAACAGGAATTAGAAGTTGTGGATGTTTTTTGATACTCAAAAAATAGCGTGATATCTGCGTTGAAAAAAAATCAATAAAAGGGGGACTAAAAATAGACTTTTTAAAAGGAGCAATATGCAAAACCCCCTTTTGATTTTTGAGTTCTAGGATAGGATTTACCCTTTTTTCATTGATAGTGATCTTGAAATTATAGAGAGAGGATAGTGATCCATAATAATCAATAATATTCTGTTTCTCTTTAAACTCTCCCTCTGAACTATAATAACCTAAAGTAAACTTCAACCCCAAGCTCTCTGAGAGATCAAAAACAGAAGAGGAGAGCGACTCCATCTCTCGATCCTCTCCCATTAAAAGTACGGATTCATGAATATCATAAAGAGAGAGTTTTCCAAAGATATAAACAGAGCGTCTCATATTATAGAATAGGTCTTGAATGAGACGTTGCTCCAACAGATGATGATCAACAAGAAACATACCAATATCATATTGACTGGTATCATACTCAATTAAACTAGGAAGTTCATGATGATTATAGTATGCAAAGACCTCAACCTTATCACTCCTCATCTCCATAATTTCCTCAAGAGGAGAGGAGAGCGTCATGGATATCAAACAGACATAGAGTTTACTATTGGAGAACTTCGTAGAGAGGTAAATTGCTTCATTTAAACGTCTCATTATCTCTGATCGCTGTAGAGTCATATCCAAGATCAAATAGAGATTTCGCCCAAAAGGTTCAGGAAATAACCCTTTACGACGTGTAATTCTCTTGTAAAGCTCTTCTAAAATAGTAGGATTACCTAAAATTACCAAAAGATCATTAGGGCGAATCATCGTTGCACTATTTGGTAAAATCTGCTTCTCATTACGATAGATTGCAGCAATTCGCCATTTTCTATGAGAGATTGAGCCAATATGACGATAGGCATAGGTACTTCCAAAAGGTACCAATACTTCCATAATCTCTCCCCTCCCCAAACCTATATCTTTGGCAATAACAGGGACATTGGGAAGATGTTCATAGAGATGACTTGCCATCATTTCATTGATATTAATCAGACTCATATTCTCATCTTCTAATAGAAGATCATCCCATAAGCTTACAAAAACAATCCGTATTTTTTGATCTAACATGCGTACATTTTTATAGGAGTAGATCGCCTCATCACGATCTTTTATTACCACAAAGACCACAGAGAAAGAGACCCTCTCCATCAATTTTTTAAGTTTCAAAAAACTAGTAGGATCATCAGGGACAAAGGTAAGGTTTGCCCCACCTTTAACCTCATCATTATGAAAAGCGCAAGTGATATAGTAGTGGTTTTCATCAATACGGCTCTTACCAACCCATTGAACAAAGTGTTTTGCCATCTCTCCATTGGCAAGAATCAATATATTTTGCATAATACTCTTTCTCTTAACTTAATGGGATAAATCCGTTTTGTAAGAATTATTATAACACAATGCACAAAGATATGGAGTAAAAAAAACTTTTAAATGCTATAATTCTATCCAATATAACAAGGACACAATACAAAAATGAGAAAACACTATACGTCACTGATATCCAATGGCTTTGGAGCTTTTGCTTCTAAGTCTTTTCCCAAACCAATCCAAAAGGTTATCAACCATGGTTACGTTAAGCTTATGGGGCTTGATATGTCTGAATTTGCAGATCCTAGTAGCTACCCAACGCTTAATCATCTCTTTACACGATCATTGATATCTCCTAGAGAAATCACCAAGGATTCTACTACCATGATCTCTCCTGTAGATGCACTCGTCACAGATTATGGAGAGATCACCCAAAGCAGAGCCTATCAGATCAAAGGGATCTCTTATCAGATCCAAGAGCTTTTTGGTGAGTATCATCAGCATGCTCTCAAGGAGGTAGAGGGAGGGGAGTTTATTAATCTCTATCTCTCTCCTAAGGATTACCACCGATATCATACCCCCAATCGACTCAAGATTCGATCACTCACCCATATCCCTGGCAAACTCTACCCAGTCAACTTCCCTCTGCTTAGGAATATGCCCAATCTCTTTATCGAAAATGAGCGGGTTATTATTGAGTGTGAGGATGAGCTTGGACGTACCCTTGTGATGGCACTTATTGGGGCATTAAATGTAGGGAAGATGATTATTACTTTTGAAGAGAAGATTCACACCAATACCGATATCCAAGAGCCTCAACACTACACCTATAATAATCTTTGGCTTGATAAGGGAGAACTCTTTGGCTGGTTTGAGATGGGGTCAACTATCCTTCTTTTTTGCCAAAAAGATACCTATTTCCCTGAAGTTGCTATTAATCAAAAAGTTAAATTTGCACAACCTATAGGAGAGATACGCTAAATGAAAAAATTAATCATATTTGATATGGATGGTACATTGGTTGATAGCTCACTCACCATTGCCAATGCTATCAACAGTGTAAGAGAGAAGCTCTCACTAAAACCGATGGATGAGGCAAAAATTTTAGATAAAATAAATGATCCTCATCTCAATCCTGCACAATACTTCTATGAAGCAGAAAAATTTATACCAGAACATGAGCAGTGGTTCTCTGAATACTATACCCAAAACCATGAAAGAGAACTTCGTCTATATAAGGGAATCGCAGATCTTCTCAAGCTACTCAAAGCCAAAGGATACAAAATTGCCTTAGCTACCAATGCCTATCGCAACTCAACACTCCAATCACTAGAGCATCTCTCTCTTATGGATACTTTTGATGCTGTAGTCTGTTTTGATGATGTCAAACGAGGAAAACCAAATCCTGCTATGCTTCTAAAGATATTAGAGGATCTAAATGTCTCACCTCAAGAGGCACTCTTTGTGGGAGATGGTGAGCGTGATATGTTGGCATCTAAAGCTGCTAATATTGACTATATTATGGTTAACTGGGGATTCTCAGAATATACAGAGAATGTTATTGAGAGTGTAGAGAAACTAAAAGAAATTATATTTGAAAAATCTCTTGAGTAACTATTGTGGGGAATCCCCACAATAGAGAGTATAAGAAAAACTTACAGCTCAATATTAAGAGCATTAAGTGTCTCATAGGTGATTCCACCTGTGGCTAGAGCGTTGTCTCTTTGGTATTTGTCCAATGCTATTCTTGTATCTCTTCCTAAAACACCATCGATTTTACCTGGGTTGTAACCTTTGGCTTTAAGTGCTTCTTGAATTTTTAAAATAACATCTTTGTTCATGTTGGTTTGACAAAGGATTCGCTCCCATGCTTGTTTGGCATCGGATACCTTTTTTCTCTTTTTGACAATTTTATACTCAGCTGGAATAGGTGTTTTAACCTCTTTTGCCTCCTCAACCATCTTTTTGATTTTGACATCTTTATAAGTTGCAGGAATCTCAATCTCTTTGGTTGTTGCAGGAGTATCAAGTACAGTTTTTGTAATCTTTTTCATCAAGGCAGGTTTCTCAACCAAACAGATCTGATGACCTGTATAACGCCACCCTTTTTCAACCTCTTCTCCAACTTTATGCCAGACAAAATCTGACTTGGACTCTAGTACCTTCTTCTCAATAGTACTCTTGACAGCAGGAATAGTGATTTTTTTAACTTGTGGCTCTGAAACCAATTTTTTGACTTTAATGGTCTTAGTTACAGCTGGTACATCAATTACTTTGGTAGTTGCAGGTGTCTTAACTACTCGTTTTTTGATAGTTTTATACTTAGCAGGTACTTTGACCAAACACATAATATCCCCTGTGGCTCCATCGAGTTTTTGAGCTGGGTTTTTACCCTTTTTCCAGACAGTTTTCTCCTTTTCTACCAAAATTTTCTCTTGAACATACTCATAGGTTGCAGGTACTTCAACTGTTTTTTTGGTAGCTGGACTAATCTCAATGGTCTTCTCAACCATCTCATATTTGGCTGGGATTATCTCTGTCTTCTCACTCTCTTTTTGAAGCACAACCTCCTCGGTAACCACCTTAAATTTTTCAGGGGTAAAATACTCTTTGTAGCATGTCCCTGGTGTGGTGCTATCCAAATCCACCCCTTTGAGCTTTGCAGCTACCAAAATCTCCTTACTCACTGGAGCGGCATGTTTCTTAAGACTCGTTTGCCAAATACGCGTTGCTGGTTTTACCTCAACACTCTCTACAACTTTTTTATACTTTGCAGGAATAGGTATGATCTTTTTACTCGCAGGGGTAACCTCTACCTTTTCTGTTTTCCACTCATACTTGGCGGGAATAATGGTGATTTTTTCTGATGCTTCTTTAACAAGAACCTTCTCTTCTACTGTCTCATACTTTGCAGGAAGAACCACTTTGGCATAACATTCACCTGCTTTTGCATTGGGTGGAATAAGCGATACTTCATCTGCCTGTAGATGCACCAAGGGCAAAAGTAAACCAACCAATAGAGTCGAGTATTTTAATTTCATTATATTTCCTTGTTTTTTGTTAATTGATATGATAAATCTATCCGAAGAACATTATAATATGTTATTCTTTAAAAAAAAGTGTTTTTAAGGAAATTAAGCAAAATATCATTATTTTCTTAAAGTCCTTTTAATAATAGACTATAAAGATCATTTACAATATCATCTTCAATAAATATACTGCTTTTTGTATCAAAAAGTTTAAAGATAGTATCTTTATTATGAGGTTTGGCATAGATACAGTAAGGATGGGCAGGAATAAATGCCCTCATTAATGCTACATTATCATCTAAAATCTCTTCACAGATATAACAAAAGCCATTATTATAGAGTCGCCCCTCATAGTCCAAAAGTTTCAGGTAGGCTTCAACTGCTAGGCGTTTAGGGTTCTGTTTGTCCCATTTTTTGGCAACAGCCAAAAGGAGATCGAAATAAAAAGGATCAATTTTGTTGGTATCCTTGAGATGAGCATCAAAGAGCCGAATAAACCTCTGCCAAACAAAAAGACGATTGGTATCAAAGATCCATGAAAAACCAAACTGAGAGAGCCGTCGCATCTTTGGCATAAAACCACCACTGCTCTCTTCGACCTCAAAATCTATAAAGTTGCCAACCTGAAGTATAGAGTGTCTTGCCCCAAAGAATCTGTAGTAGTTTTCAACCCGAAAATTGCTAAGAACTGTAACAATAACATCCTCGTTTTTTGCTTTTCGTATGTTAATTATAAAACCCTTCATATCCTCATCATTTTTTAACGCTTCTTTTGATAATATCAATCCTAATTTTAGGGGACATCTACTTATTTAAATGTAACCTATCACATTTTAAATAAAGGTTAGTTTATGAAAGATCTTTTGACATCGTTTAAAGATAATTGTGGTTTTGGTCTATTGGCTTCCATTGACAATCAAGCTACACACAAAAACTTAGAGGATGCAATCACCTCTCTCTCACGGATGATGCACCGTGGAGCAGTCGCTGCAGATGGGAAGAGTGGAGATGGTTCAGGACTTCTTCTCTCTATGCCTCAAGAGTTTATGCAAAAAGTAGCCAAAGATCAAGATGTCGTCTTACCAAAACAGTATGCTGTAGCGATGATATTTAGTGAAAAAAATGAAAATTTTGAGATCTTTGAAGAGCAGTGTAGAACCAATGACCTAAAAATCATTATGATTCGTGATGTCCCCATTGATACCTCAGCACTGGGAGAGTATGCGCTTAACTCTCTTCCCAAAATCAAACAGGTTTTTGTGACTCCAAACTCTATTATGTCTTTTGCTCGATTTGAGGCGATGATCTATCTAACCCGCAAAGAGGTTGAGTACACACTCAAAGATCAACCCAGTTTCTATATCCCCTCCTTCTCCACATCTGTAATCTCCTACAAAGGGTTGGTCATGCCAACCCATATACGACAATTCTATAAAGATTTACAAGATAGTGACTTCAAGATCTCATTTTGTCTCTTTCATCAACGATTCTCTACCAACACCCTTCCAGAGTGGCGATTGGCACAACCCTTTAGAACCATTGCACACAATGGTGAGATCAACTCTGTTGAAGCCAATCGATTTAATGTACTTGCTAAGCGTGGTTCAATTAAAAGTAAAGTCTTTAATGACGATGAGCTGAACCGAATTCTCAAAATTATTATACAAGAGAATATGAGTGACTCTGCTTCACTGGATAACTTCTTTGAGTTTTTACAGATCAATGAGGTAGACTTCTTTAAGGCGGCACGCTCCATACTCCCTGCCCCTTGGCAAAATGCACCACACATGGATCCAGAGCTAAGAGCCTTTTATGAGTATACCTCTATTGGCTTTGAGCCATGGGATGGACCTGCAGCGGTTAGCTTGACCAATGGTCGATATATCGGTTGTGTTATTGACCGAAATGGACTACGCCCTGCAAAGTATATTATCACCAAAGACAACCGTCTGCTAATCACCTCTGAGTATGGGGTACTACAGATTCCCACAGAGGAGATTGTTGAGAGAGGAAGACTTCAATCAGGTGAGATGATGGGCTTGGATCTCAAAGATGGCAAGGTGATGAAAAATAGTGAGATCAACGATTATCTCAAAAGCAGAGAGCGATACAATGATTGGCTCAGTGAACACATGAGCTACCTTCAAGAGTATATCGACTCTCCACTCTTTACAGTTGAGGAGATCGAAAAAAAGGAGCTAGAGAACAAACAACGCTACTTTAACATCACACATGAGGTAATCGATCAGATTATTGAGCCTATGCTCAAAGATGGCAAAGAGGCAACAGGCTCTATGGGGGATGATACCCCTTTGGCTGCTTTTTCTAAAGTACAGAGAAACTTCTCTGACTTTTTTAAGCAAAAATTTGCTCAGGTAACCAATCCCCCTATCGATCCTATTCGAGAAAAAGTAGTAATGAGTCTAAATACAGGCTTTGGAACGATTCGTAATATACTAGAGGAGAAAAGTCCCCATGCCAAACGACTCAAAAACAACTCCCCCATTTTGGTCAAAGAGAGCTTTGAGGTACTTATGGCATTTGGAGATAGCAAAGATCCAAAGTTTGATCCAGACTACAAAGCACGTATCTACTCTACTACATTTCAAACAGATATGAAAAGTAGCCTAGAGGCTATCATCGATAGAATTATTGATGATGTCAAAAATGATGGTGTTAGAACCATTTTCCTCGATGATAGAGATGTCTCCAAAGAGAAAAAAACCATCCCCATGCTGATGATGGTAGGTCGACTCAACAGAAGACTACTTGATGAGAGGCTTCAATATCTTATTAGTATTGTTCCCATTACAGGAGAGGTTTATGATGCCCACATGGCAGCATTGATGTTGGGATTTGGGGCATCAGCGATCTACCCCTATCTCCTGCTCTCAACCGTAGCATCACTTGAACACAAAAGAGATCCTAAAGCCGATCTTACAGAGCCGATCAAAAAGATTCGCAGAGCCTTAAATGCTGGACTAATGAAGATCATGTCCAAAATGGGAATTGCAACCATTGCTAGTTATCGTAACTCTGCACTCTTTGATATTCTAGGACTTGATGAGAAGATTATCAATGAGTGTTTCCATGGTGCTAGAGGGATGCTCAAAGGACTCACCTACGAAGATATTGAAGCACGTATAGAGAAGTACCACTTTGATGCCTATAACAAGGCAGAGTCGCTCTATCCACTTAATCTTGGCTCTTTCTACAAATATCTTGATGGAGGGGAGTATCACGACTACTCACCTGCTGCGGTACATGCCATTCATCAAGCCTCACTTTCAGGAGAGAGAGCAGATTTTGATAAACTCAAAAAGTTAGTAGATCAACGAGACAAAAAATTTATCCGTGACTACTTTGAGTTTAACTCAGATAGAGAGCCTATCTCTATTGACGAGGTAGAACCCAAAGAGGCGATCTTCAAACGTTTTGCAACAGCGGCCATGAGTCTAGGATCGATCTCCCCTGAGGCACATGAGTGTATGGCAATAGCCATGAATACCATAGGAGGAATGAGCAACTCTGGTGAAGGTGGAGAGGATGCCGTACGTTTTGATACCAACAAAAACTCCAAAATCAAACAGATCGCCTCTGGTCGTTTTGGGGTAACACCTGCCTATCTACGCTCTGCTGAAGAGCTACAGATCAAAGTCGCTCAAGGAGCAAAACCAGGAGAGGGAGGACAACTTCCAGGTCACAAAGTCACACCTCTTATCGGTCGTCTTCGTCATACCATTCCAGGCGTAACACTCATCTCACCACCACCTCACCATGATATCTACTCGATTGAGGATCTAGCACAACTGATCTTTGATATGAAACAGATTAATCCCAAAGCCCAAGTAGCAGTTAAACTGGTCTCAACCATTGGGGTAGGAACCATCGCCGCGGGTGTAGCAAAGTGTTATGCAGACAAGATCATTATCTCAGGAGCCGATGGGGGAACAGGTGCGGCACAACTTGGATCGATCAAGTTTGCAGGTAACCCATGGGAGTTAGGATTGATCGAGGCGCATAATGCACTAAAAGCCAATGGACTTCGAGGTCAAGTCAAAATCGAAACAGATGGAGGGCTTAAGACAGGAACCGATATTATCAAAGCAGCCATTCTTGGTGCAGAATCTTATGCCTTTGGTACAGGTGCTTTGACCATTTTGGGATGTAAGATTTTGCGTATCTGCCATCTCAATCGATGCTCTGTGGGTATCGCTACCCAAGAGGAGAGCCTCAGAGATCACTATGAGGGAACCGTAGAGCGACTTATCAACTACTTTACCCTACTAGCAGAGGATGTTCGAGAGATTTTGGCAAAACTTGGATACCGATCGATCGAAGAGATTGTGGGGAAAACCCATCTTCTCAAGGTGATAGATGATGCCTTTGCCCAAAAGTTTGATTTTGACAAACTCCTTGTCGATATTGATGGGGTCAATACCAAACAGGTAGCGTTCAATGAACCTTATGATAACAATGAGTATGAAAAGGCCATTCTCAAAGAGGTGATGCCAACCATCAAACAACCAAGTGAGACCACCAATATTACCAAAGAGATCAGTAACCTCAACCGAAGCTTTGGAACACTTATCTCAGGAGAGATTGCACAATATTATGGGGATGAGGGACTACCTGAAGATGCTATTACTATCAACCTCAAAGGAACCACAGGTCAATCACTAGGAGCATTCCTCTCCAAAGGGGTAAGTCTCTATGTCGATGGGGCAGGAAATGACTATGTAGGAAAAGGGATGAGTGGCGGAAAGATTGTGATTACCTCCTCTCTCTCTGGGTGCCACTACTCTCTAGCAGGAAATACTTGTCTCTATGGAGCCACAGGAGGGAAACTCTATGTTACGGGTCAAGTAGGGGAACGTTTTGCGGTGCGTAACTCAGGGTGTACTGCGATTGTTGAGGGTACAGGAGATCACCCCTGTGAGTATATGACCGGTGGGGTAGTAATTGTCCTTGGTAAAACAGGGGTTAACTTCGGAGCAGGTATGACCGGTGGGGTTGCCTTTATCTATGATGTTGCCCATGAGTTTATTGAGACTATTAATACAGAGTTGGTTGAGGCCAAACGTATCGATACCGATGAGACAGACAATGAGCGATACTATCTCAAAAAACTGCTCAAAGATTACTACAAAGAGACCAAAAGTACCAAAGCCAAAGAGATATTGGATAACTTTAGGGTTGAGATTAGAAACTTCTGGATGGTGCGTCCCAAAGATATGATCAGTACCCCATTGAAGATAGAGGAAGGAGAATAAGATGCAAAAGTTTTTTGACCTAGAGAGGATAGATGCCAAAAAGAGATCAGGTGGAGAGCGAATCAAGGATTTTGATGAGATCTACGAGATCTTTCCAAAAAACAAAGCCGCAGAACAGTCAGAGCGATGTATCCAGTGTGGAGATCCCTACTGTCACAACAAATGCCCACTACACAACCTAATCCCTCAGTGGCTCAAAGCCACCGCCAAAAAGGATCTGGAGCTTGCCTTTGCTCTCTCCAATGACCCCTCACCTTTTCCTGAGGTGATGGGGCGTATCTGCCCTCACGATCGACTCTGTGAAGGAGATTGTACCCTCAATGATGGGCATGGTGCCATTACCATTGGCTCTATTGAGAGCTTTATTACCGAAAAGGGGTTTGAGGAGGGATTAAAACCAAAATTCACCACCCAAATGAGCGATAAGCGTGTTGCCATTATTGGTGCAGGACCTGCTGGTCTCTCTGCGGCAACTTTTCTCCTTCGTGAGGGGATCAATGTTGAGATCTTTGACAAACAAAACAGAGCGGGAGGACTGATGACCTATGGTATTCCAGGGTTTAAACTCAACAAAGATATTATCCAACGCAGAATCAATCTACTCAAAGAGGCGGGTGCTAAGTTTACTCAAAACTGTGAAGTAGGCAAAGATATCCGCTTTGAGACTCTTATTGAGAAATTTGATGCCCTCTTTATTGGCGTTGGCGCAACCCAAGGACGCAAAGCCTCTATTGCCAATGCTGATGCCAAAGGGAGCTATCTTGCGATGGAGTTCCTTACAGCTATCCAAAAGAAGCTTTTTGAAGAGGAGTATGATAGCTCTATTGATGTTCGTGACAAAAGAGTCGTGGTTATTGGCGGAGGAGATACGGCTATGGACTGTGTAAGAACCTCGCTTCGAGAAAAAGCACGCTCTGTTCACTGTCTCTACCGACGAGATGCTCAAAACATGCCAGGAAGCAAAAAAGAGTATATCAATGCCAAAGAGGAGGGAGTTGATTTTGAATTTTATACCTCTCCCAAAGAGATCATTGTCAATGAATCAGGAAAAATCACTGCGATTAAGATGATCAGAACCCAACTTGGTGAACCTGATGAGGGGGGAAGACAACGGGTTCAAGAGGTTGAAGGGAGTGAATTTACCATCGATGCAGATGTGGTAATTTTTGCTCTTGGATTTGATACCGTTAAATACCCTTTCCTTGAAGCAAATGGGATAGAACTCGATCGCTGGGGTACTATTGTGGTCGATGAGAACTTTGAAACCTCCCAAAAGGGTATCTATGCAGGTGGAGATTGTCACCGAGGAGCAGATCTCGTGGTCAATGCAGTTTATGATGGTCGAGAGGCTGCCAAAGCCATCGCCAAAAAGCTACTTGGTTAATCTATACCCAAAAAGGAGAAGCTTTTTCTCCTCTTTGAGATATTATGGTACACGCTTCATAAGCTCAACCGTAGTAACACCTGAGCCAACATGTACCTCTTTGACAAGACGGATCTTCTCTTTTTGATCAAATCCACACTCTTCACCACATGAGATACTAGCAATCAGATAGTAATCCCCTGGTGCAATACCAAAAAAATCAAACTCACCACTCTCATTGGAGCTTGTAAATTTAAGATAGTTATAGAGTCGCTTATCTACCGCAGACATCTTATAACCACCAAGATAACTCTCCTCATACCACTGTCTTGAGTAGCTGGTTATAGGATTGAGATAGAGCTTGATCTTTTTGCCCAATATAATATCCTCACTTGTTGAGTTGACTAGATAGACCTTCCCTGAGACGGTACTGCGTCCTGTTCTTCTAAGGAGACGATACTCCTCTTCAGGAAATGCCATACGCTCCATAGTCTCACCATTGAGTCGATCTACCCCTCTATGGGTTGGATTGACCTTGATACCCAATGTGGGATGGTTGACAGGAACATCCACTCTATTGCCTAGGTTTGGGTTATTCCCAATAAGTACTTCCTCTTTGATCTTTGGTCGCTTATTGGCGGTAATAGGGGGAGCAACAATAGGTCGATGAGCTGAATTGAGTGTGATTGTTCGAGGCTGGGCACACCCCAAAAGCCCCAAAGTAGTGATAACCATGAGCGAATATTTTGTATATCTTCTAAACATAAAATTCCTTTTTACGGAATTATAGCCTATTTTCCTAAACAGAACTCCCCAAACATCTTGTCAAGTATCTCTTCGGAGTCATAAGGTTTAGAGATTGAGCTAAGTGCTTCAATGGCATCTTGGAGATGATAGGAGAAAAACTCAAGCTCACCATTGCAAAGTGGTACTTTTGCCTCCAAAATTGCCCTTTTGCTCCGCTCTACTGCCTCTATTTGTCGTGTAGAGATAAGCATCAACTCCTCATCGCTTCCAATACTATTAAAACGTGCCAACAACGCATCAGTCAAGACTCCAAAATCATGCTTGGCACTCAACTCAATAGGATCAAAATCACTTAGCCTCTCCCTCTCAAACTTTGGCATCAAATCAACCTTATTAAGTGCGACAATTATCATCTTCTCTTCAATCTCTTTTAGAATCTCTATAATTTTCTGATCCTCATCATCATACTCTCTACTGTTATCAAAAAGAGCAATCACAAGATCTGCCTCTGCAATAGAGACTATCGAACGCTCAACTCCAATCTTCTCAACCATATCTTCAGAGTCACGGATTCCTGCGGTATCGATAAGCCGAATAATATGTGATCCAATACGCACCTGCTCCTCAATGGTATCACGTGTTGTCCCTGCCACATCACTCACAATAGCACGATCATAACTCAACAGAGCATTGAGCAGTGAACTCTTTCCTACATTTGGCTTACCGATAATCGCTACACGAAAGCCCTCAATCAACCCTTTTCTTCGGTGACTCACCTCAACAATTCGTTGCATCTGCTCAATCAATCCATCTAGCTCTATCTCTATACTCATGAGCAGATCCTCTGGGATATCCTCCTCAGCATAATCGATCATCACCTCTGCATGGGCTATTGCTTTGAGCATCGATTCTCGACTCTGATCGATAAACTCTTTGAGATCCCCTTTGAGCTGTTTGGCAAGAATTTTAGCTGCATCTACACTCTTTGCTTCGATTAGCTTGGCAATAGCTTCTGCCTTAGTAAGGTCTATCTTGCCATTAAGAAAAGCCCGTTTAGAGAACTCTCCAGGTTCAGCCAATCTTGCCCCATACGCCAAAGCTGTCTCCAAAATCTCTTGAGCCACAATCAATCCCCCATGACACTGGAACTCTACAATATCCTCTCCTGTAAAACTTTTGGGATTTTCAAAATAGAGAACAATGGCTTGATCGATAAGTTCTGATTGGTAATTAAAAAGAGAGGAGAGATAAGCAATACGTGGTTTGATAGACTCTTTTTTTTGTGTTATCTTATAAGCAATTGCCAACGCATCCTCTCCACTAACCCGTATAATTGAGATAGAAGAGGTGCCTGTTGCAGTTGCAATTGCGGCAATGGTACTAGCCATTTTTCTTGCTATTAAAGTTGTTGACGATAATAAATTTTCGACCATCCTTGGCAGTTTTGATTGCTACATACTTATTGGGGAAGGTTGCTCGAAGTTGCTCTAGTGCAATTTGAACCAAAATACCATCAAGAACTTTTGTTTTACCTCGTCCTTTTTCATTAATATGCTCAATAATTGGCTTAAGATAGTTTTCAATCATCTCCTCCTGGGCTTGAATAAACTCGGCAATTTCCAACTTTATATAGAGATCATAACGAGCATTAATCCAATTAAATAGCATATAAGAGAGAGCATTGTATCGATAGCCCTCTTTTCCTATCAATAGAGCAGCATCATCTCCATCTATAAAGATATGTGCGGTATTATTAAAGACATCTACCTCAACGGTATCTATCTCAAAACAGCCCATCTGCATCAATGCTTTTAGTTTTTCTTCTATCTCAATAGCACATTTTTTATTTTCTGGTGCATCTCTATCATCATCAAATAGATGAATTGCCTTATCGCTCTTCTCTGCCTCACTGCCCTCTTTTTGAGAATCAAAAAAGCTATCTAGTACAATATTGCTATCTTCAGAGGTTACTTTTTTATCTAAAATATTTAAATTATCACTCTCAGATTCTCTCTCTGTAGAGGGTTCCTCTCTTCTCTTCTCCTCTTGTGGAGCAATATCCTCTTTGGTTGTCATACTCTCTGGAGTACTCTCTTTTATTACTGTAGTAATTTTTTTGACAGCAACTATAATGGCTGGTTTTTTAAACAACCCCATCATCCCTGTTGTAGGTCGTTGAACAATCTCATAATTAATCTCTGTTATTGAGCAATTAAACTCTTTGGCCGCTTGCTTATATGCCTCTTCTAATGTGGGTGCTTCAATTCTTTTCATATTCATACTTATATAATCCCCCAGATACCTATTTTTTTATTTGTGATGCTTTTTGTTTCTCATATGCACTGTTTATAACATACTGTTGTCCAATGGTAAAGATATTGTTTACCAACCAGTAGAGTACCAACCCAGCAGGGAAGGTGATAAAAAATACAGTCATCACCGCAGGTAGCCACTGAAAGATCTTTTGTTGCATTGGATCGGTCATGGTATTGGGTGTAATACGTTGCTGATACCACATTGAGATCCCCATAAGAAGAGGTAAGACAAAGTATGGATCTTGAAGAGAAAGATCTGTAATCCATAGCGTCCACTCTGCTCCTTTAAGCTCAACGGCATTTAACAACACTCGATAGATAGCAAAGAAGATAGGAATTTGTAAAATCATTGGTAGACACCCACCCATTGGGTTTGCTCCATGTTTTTTGTAGAGTTCCATCATCTGAGCATTCATCTTCTGTGGATCTTTTCCATACTTCTCTTTGATCTCTTTCATTTTAGGAGCGAGATCTTTGAGTTTTTGCATTGACATCATCCCTTTATAGGAGAGAGGAAAGAGAATCAATTTAATTAATAGTGTCACCAACACAATTGCCCACCCCCAATTACCTACAAGATTATGGAACCATTGCAAAACACTAAAAAGTGGTTTGGAGATAAATGTAAACCAACCATACTCAATCGCCTCAGTCAACTCTGGATTAATGGCAGCTAAGACCTTATACTCTTTGGGTCCAATATAACCATGCAATAACATATTAGGTTCCCCTTGAACAAACACAAGTGCATTCTCTTCGGGAGTAGTGATATAAGAGACATTAATAGGTTGTTCAAAACGATACAAAATAGAGGTGTGGTAGCGATCAAAGGCTGCGGTAAATTTAGCATTTGGGAAAGTTGGACTCCCCTCCGCATCACCATCTTCAACAATGGTTGTTGTCCCATTCGAATTTCTAACCATTACGCCACGAACCACCATATATCTACTATGATCAGCATCTGGTCTCTCTCCTGTAGTAATAAAATATTGAGCAGGAGAGGAGAGGTCTATCTTAATATCATAGTGACCATCTTTATAAAATGTAATCTTTTTGGTGACAGTAGTAGAGCTTAGAGTTTGAGTCAAAGTAACTGTTTTTGGGCTACCATCAAGGTTAACAACAGAGGCTGATGCACTATAGGGTGTTTTGAGTGCCTCCTTATTCAATGCTTGATCTGCAAACCTCAACTCCAAAGGCTTAATCCATGCTGGATTTAATAACTCTAACTCTTTCCCTTCATCTTGATATTTTTTCTCCAAAAGACGCACCTGTGCAATACGACCAAGCTCATCAATACTCAAAACAAATCTATCTGAATTAATAGTTGTCAATGCTTTAACTGTTGTAACAGGTGCTGATGTTGAACTAGCAGGTAGTGATGTAGCTGTCTGTGTTGATGAGGCTTTAGGCGTTTGGGTTTGAATACTCTCATTGCTAGGTGCTTGTTGTACAGATTGACTCTGTGTGGTAGTATTATTATCAACCATTTTGGTTGTTTTGGGCATAACCATATCAAAGACAATAAATACTAAAAATGAGAGTACGAGGGCTAAAAGAAGTCGCTTCTGAAGATCTTGTTGTTGTTCCACTATAAATTACCTTTAATTCTTAACTTTTAATATTAAAATATATTCTTTATATGTTTTATTATATTATTTAGTTAAGACTTTTATTTTAATTGATAGTGGATTATAGCAAAAAGTGTTTAAAAACATCATTGTCTTAGGGCTTTTAATCGCTTTAATGCATTAAAAAAAGTTTGTGTTACTTCAGAGTATTGAGTGTTAAGAAGTGCTGGTTTTGCAACCAATATATAATATCCTGATTTAAGCTGATCAATATGAGAGAGAAAATGCGCACGCAATAGACGTTTTGCTCGATTTCTATGAACAGCATTGCCTACTTTTTTACTAGCAACAATACCAACTTTATACTCTTGACTACTTCGATGGTAGAAGAGTACAAATTGTGAGGTATGAACTGTTTGAGATCTCTTATAGATTTGATTGAACTCTTTAGTAGTCTTCAAACTACCAAAATGTTTTATACGGCTAATCTTTTTCTACCTTTAGCTCTTCTAGCAGAAATAATTTTTCTTCCATTTTTAGTTTTCATTCTTGTTCTAAACCCGTGGGTTCTTTTTCTTGGTGTGTTATGTGGTTGAAACGTTCTTTTCATAACTAATAACCATCCTTGCATTGATTTGAATCGGGATTTTACCCCAAACTGACTTAAGAAAATGCTATAATACAATCAAAATACAAAAAAGTTCATAAAAAGTTATAAAATGGCAAAAAAAAAGAGAAAACAGACGATAAAAATTAATAATAAAATTAAAGAAATTATGAATGGTGAACCCTTTGATGAGGGGATAAAATACCTAAATGAAGATATTTTAATAGAACTAACCATGCTACTTGACCTCAAAGTTCCCATGCTTACCAAAAAAGAGATGGTACGAGCTTTACGACAAGTTTGGTCAGAGGGCAATACCTCATTGAGATTAAATATTATTAACTATTTAGAGCAATTAGGCGTTAAATCTCCTAAAAAAATAGAGGAGTTGGATAAGATAGAACTCATTGTAGAACTACTAAGCAACTATCCACATACCAAAAAAGAGGAGCAACAGATACTCATGGCTTTTATGGATACCAACTTCAACAAAATTACCAAAAAAAAGATCAAAAACAGACTTCAATATCTAAGAAAACAGGAGCAGGTAGCTTACTGGGAAGAGGAGTTAGATATCAAATTTAATAATATGTCAGAGATAGAATTTTACCACTCCTATAGGTTTGATATGGACAAAGAGAGTTTCAACAAACAACTTTTGACCTATACGCAATCTATCTCTAGTGACCTACTATTTCAAGAGGATAAAGAGCAGATTAGAGAGAAACTTCTTGCCTACAAAGAGGAAGCCATATTAAAAAAAGAGCAAGAGATTGAGATATTTTTAGCCATCTCTTTTAACAAAGGTCATCGCTATCTTAAATCTCATGAGATCAATAATCTTATACGCAAAATGCCCCCTGAGGATGATCTCTATGAGATTGATCTTCCTTTGGAGATACTCAAACGTATTATTGAAACAATTGATCCTGAGTATCGTGTGGTAATTGAGGGGAGCAACCTCTATGTTGCCAAAGCAAAAACCTACACTCTCTATGGCAAAGCATTACCTTATACCGCACTTGTTACCTACTCTCGACGTTTTATTAATAATATTATTTGGAGGGAAGAGGATCTTCCCATTTTGGATGATATGACTCAAGTCAAAAGTGAAATAAAAGAGCAATTTGCACAATCGATCAAGGAGCTTGAGAGAGAGCTAGAGGAGCTTAGCTTTGATTTAGAGTTAAAAAGATCTGTTATTGAACGATTTATCTTACAATTTATAATGCCTCAAATTAGCTCTTCTAAATCTCTTAAAATAAAAGAGAAGATTAAACGACGTATCCATTATCACTTTTTGGAGTATATTCGTCCACTCAAAGAGAAAAAGAGAAAAGAGGAGCTACTTGCAAAAACCATTCGCGATTTTAAAAATCTCTTTCCACTTGCACGCCTACAGAGACGAGAGATTATTTTTCATGTGGGACCTACCAATAGTGGAAAGACTCACGAAGCACTCCAACAACTCAAAGAGGCAGATAGTGGATACTATCTTGCCCCTCTTCGTCTCCTAGCCCTAGAGGGGTATGAGCGACTTAAAGCTCAAGGGGTTGGGGTCTCTTTGATTACAGGAGAGGAGGAGATTATTGATGAGGAGTCCACCCATATCTCCTCTACTATTGAGATGATGAATAGTAGTGTTGAGGTTGAGGTTGCTGTTATTGATGAGATTCAGATGATCAATGATCGAGATCGAGGTTGGGCATGGGCAAATGCCCTTATTGGCGTACCTGCAAAGAGGGTGATTCTGACAGGATCAGTAGATGCGCTTGATGCAGTAACACAACTTTGTGACTATCTTGAAGAGCCACTAGAGGTTATCCATTTTGAGCGTAAGAATGAACTCAAACTACTCTCTCACCCTACCCCTATTAAGCAGATAGAGAAAGGAACTGCTATTGTGGCATTTTCAAGACGCGATGTTTTGGGATTGAGACAACAACTCTCTAATTATTATGAGGTCTCTGTGGTCTATGGGAATCTCTCTCCTGAGGTACGACGTGAGGAGGCGAGACGCTTTAGGGAGGGGGAGAGTGATATACTTGTAGCAACTGATGCTATTGCGATGGGATTGAACCTTCCTATAAAGACCCTTCTCTTCTACAAAGATAATAAATTTGATGGTCTACGAAGGCGAGAACTTCTGCCTACTGAAGTAGCTCAAATCTCAGGACGTGCAGGGCGTTATGGACTTGAAGAGATAGGCTATATTGGGGCATTGGATAGTCGAACATTGGAGCGTATTGAGTCACTCTTTTATGCTCCTCTCCCCTCGATTCAACTCCCCTTTTCTGTTATGGCAAGTCTAGAGCATGTGATGCTTATTGGGGAGATACTAGAGACAGAGAACCTCTCTATTATTCTCAATTTCTTTGCAGAGAATATGGAGTTTGAGGGGCCATTTGTTGCGGCAAATATTGAATCTATGCTAGAGATTGCTGCCATTGTGAGTGAATATGATCTTGATCTAAAGACCCGTTTTCACCTTGCTTGTGCACCCGCTTCTATCTCATCACCCTATATTGAATCGGTTTTTCATCGCTATATCAAACAGCTTGAAGCCAATAGAGTTGTCTCCTATATCCCTCCAAGAGATCTTCCCAAATATGCTCAAACCAATGAGATGATGCTCAATGCAGAGGATCGTGTACGAGAGATCTCTCTCTATCTTTGGTTGTCTTTTAAGTTTGGGGATCTCTTTCCTGACACACAAAAAGCAATTGAGGCAAGAGTTCGACTCAATAACTTTATTGAAGCCTCATTAAAACAGGGGAATTTCAATAAATATTGTACCAGATGCGGAAAAACTCTTGACTTTACCTATCGATTTTCTATCTGTGATGCCTGTTTTAATAAGCGTCGAAGAGGAAACCATGAATCAAAACATAAAAGAGGATTCTCAAGCAGAAACCGTACCAATCGAAGATAATGGAGAAGAATAAAAAAAAGCACTCCTTATTAAAAAATATCTCTTTGCATGTAGAGATATTTAACTAATTCAATCTAAACATATAAATTATTTTTTTTTAAGAATAAAAAGTTGATACTTATCGTAAAATAGAAGATACTTTTACTTTAAAAGGATTAGTTATGTCAAATTTTTATCAATGGGTATCAAGACTACTACGCTCTATAGGCAAAAGAGGTGATCATTCAGAATTTCCACAACTTCCCATGCCAACTAGAAATACTCATACCGATCCAGCATTCTATCAAGAGTTTGTGGCAGACCACTACAAGGAGAGAGGAGATACCGTATGGGAATACAGCAAAGAAAAAGGCTTAGAAGGAAATCAAATTAATCTTGTTATCAAAGAGAATCGAACCATTTTTCTTATCCATACCAAAGAGGAGAGCAGTGACATCACATCACACGATATTCAAAACTTTGAAAAGGAGTCTGATAATTTTTTGAAAACACATCCAATATTTGAAGGCTACTCTATTCAACTACTCTATGCCATGCCATCACTGCTACTAGATGAGGAGAGCTATAAATATATCAAAGCAAATCCCCATATTGGCTACAAAATAGTAAAATAGATACTCTAGTTAAAAATTTTAACTATTTGTTTATCTACACCATTTACAAGCAGACTATTGTGATGATTATAATCGATATTATCCAATAGAAACCTAATCAAATTTAATCTTGCTCGTCTTTTGTCATTGGCATCAAGCTCTATCCATGGAGCATGACCAGATCCAGATCTCTCAAACATCTTCTCCTTTAGTCGCACATAATCATCATAGCGTTCATGTGATTTATAATCTAGTTCAGAGAGTTTCCAACTCTTAAGCGGATCATCCTCTCGATCTTGAAGCCGTTTGGCTTGTGTTGTTTTGGAGATATTGAGATAAAATTTAAAAATCATCACCCCATCATCAACAAGCATCTTCTCTACATCATTTACCTGAGCATAAAAGAGATCATGCTCTGCCTGAGTACAAAATCCAAATACCTGCTCTATCCCTGCTCTGTTATACCATGACCGATCAAAACAGACAATCTCACCTGCATTGGGTATCTGCTTGAGATGACGCTGAAAATACCACTGCCCAAGCTCCTTGCTATTGGGTTTTGGCAATGCAACTGAACGAGACATACGCGGATTCCAAAAACGATTCAGTGTCTTGATCGAAGAGCTTTTCCCTCCTGTATCCATCCCCTCAAAGATAATAAGCAATCGCCTATTATTATCGATAATCCACTTTTGCAACTTGACCAACTCATGATGCAACCTTAGCAACTCCTGCTCATAAAACTTATTTTTGATCTTCCCATTTTTTCTAAAAACCCTCTTTGAATCCTCTCTATACTCTGCTAAATCTTCACTATAATTTATCTTCATTACTGCTCCTTATAAATAACTAAAAGCTACCCTCTAAGGTTACGCTCATTTTCTCTCGATTTCTCTATCTCTATGATCATATCTATTGTCTTTTTATAACTACTTATAAAATATTTTTTGAATAAAGTATAATTACCAGTTTCATAGTAATGAACTATCGATCTTAAATACTCTTTTACACTATCATCATCAGGAACATAAATCATCTTTGAGCTATCTTTTAAAACCACATTCAACATCACTCTAGCGGTTCGTTTATTGCAATCAGTAAAGTATTGAAGATATGCTAAATTATTATGAAGATACAAAGCTCTATTGAACGGGTTCTCAATAGTTTCACTTATCTTAAATAGATAATTAAGCTCATCATCCAATTTCTCTTTTGTAGCTAATGGCACATAATCACACCCTGTAATAATAACTTCACCATCTCTAGGCACTGCTCGTTGATTTTCAGATACCATCTCATTGGATAGGATATAATGTAAATCTTTTAAAGTCTCCTTTGAGGGTTTTAGATCCTTGGAGATAAAGATCTCATAAGCATCTCTAAGATTTAAAATCATCTTGGCATCGCTATATTTTTTGCCACCTGCTGTTCTACCATATTGAATCAAAGCTTGTGTATCAAGTTTATCGTAGGTGTTCCCTTCGATAAGTGCTGATGTATAGATAAAATCTAGTCCAAACTTATCTATATAGCTTCTATTATTCAAAAACTTTTCCAGTGACACCTTTTGATTGAGATCTTCTAAAAGTCCTATCTCCTCTGTTGTAAATATATCTATTTTCTCTAAATAGTTTGGATTATAAGTTATCATCACTGCTCCTCTAAATCTCTATATCTCTTGAGGTATCTCTTTGTGCGTTTTGGCTCCTAGATCTTTGAGCTGTTCTACTTGACGGATAATATTTCCTCGCCCCTCACTGAGACGCTTTTTGGCAGATTCAAAACTTCCATGTAATCCTTCAAACTGTTTTGAGATTTTAATCATATCATCAGAAAAACTGACAAACTTATCATACAATGCCCCCGCACGAGAGGCGATCTCTTTGGCATTTTGGTTCTGTTTGTCATACTTCCAAACATTCTCAATCGCTCTTAATCCAATCAGTAAGGTACTAGGTCCCACCAACAAGATCTGTTTTTTGAACGCATCATCATAGAGTGTTGGATCCTTTTCGAGTGCCACGCTCAATGCCCCTTCAATAGGCACAAACATAAAGATGAAATCCAAAGTATTGATCCCCAGAAGCTTCTCATAATTTTTGCTTGAAAGCTCTTTGATATGGTTGCGTATCGCTTTGATATGAGATTTTAGGTGCAACTCACGACTCTTTTGATGCTCATCATTGATAAACTTCTCATACGCATTGAGCGATGTCTTAGCATCAATTATCAAATCACGTTTATCAGGAAGATGTACCAAGACATCGGGACGATAAGATTTTCCATCATCATTGCGTAGGGCTACCTCTCGGGTATACTCTACTCCTTTTCGTAATCCTGAGGACTCCAAAACCTTCTCCAAGATCATCTCTCCCCAGATCCCTTGCTGTTTCTTCTCCCCTTTGAGTGCATTGGTTAGCTTGATTGCATCTTGACTAATCTGTTGATTTAACTCTTTGAGTGAGAGAATCTCCTGTTTGAGCATCGCTCTATCTTTGGACTCATCATGGTAGAGTGTCTGTACCTGTTTTTTGAACTCACCAATTTGAGACTCCAAAGGTTTGATCATGCTATGAATACTCTCTTGGCTCAAACGAGAAAACTCTTTGGAGTTTCCTTCAAAGACCTTATTGGCTAACTGTTCAAACTCTTTTTTTAACTCCATTCGATGCTCTCTCATCAAGCTCATCTTCTCGCTATTTTGTTTCTGCTGTTCACGCAACTGCATCTTTGTCTCACGCAACTCTGCATGAAAACGGCTACTCTCTTCACTCTGCTCCTCATAACGCTGTTGTAGTAGCTGATACTCCTTCTCTAGCTTCTTATGGCTCTCTTGTAGAAGCTGATAGCGTACCTCTAGCTGTTTATGCCTTGTTTGCTGTTGGTGAAAAGACTCCATATGCTCTTGAACTTGTAGTGATAGATCATTTTTGAGATGATCAATATGAAGATTAAGCTCCTCAATTCTCTCCTTGGCTTGTGTAAACTGATCTAGCTCCTTCTCCAGTGCAATATTCTGCATCTTCTCCTCTTGGATCTCAATCTCCAATGCTGAAATCTTGGCAATTTTTGCCTCATCAATCTCTTTGGCTTGATCTAAAAAGTGAGTTAATGTCTGTATTTTGGTTACAAAAAAGACAATAATAATAGTAATAATCAATGCAATGGTAAAAAAGAGTCCCAAGATAATAAAGAACTCTGTATTGAGTTGAAAATTTGCAAATATCTTATCCAAACCTGTTACCCTTCTATGGTATCATAATCACTTGGAGCTGTACACTCTAAGCCCTTCTCATCAAAACTCTTAAGATCATACTGCATATTATCAAAAAGAATCTTGACCCTATTATCAAGATCATCCACATAAAAAATCTTCTTAAGATGACCAACCTCATCAAGTGTAATAAGATACTCAACCTCTTTATATGTAGCCTTATAATCTTTGTTGCTTAATTTTTGAGCTACTTGAAGTATCTTACTAAGATTAATTCCTTCTGAGATAAGATAACGAGAGACCTGCTCTAGGTCATGATCAACAACAATAAGCTGTACCCCATCTGTACAGACCTCTTTTTGGGTAGGAGAGGTATAATCCCACTTAAAAAGAGGACTCTCTATACGCTGTTCATTATTATGCTCATCAATAAGTATCTGTTTCTCATTTTTGTACTTAACATGCCCATGATACTCTATCACCTTACCTTTGGCATTGGTGATGGTTTGATTAAAATCTGTTTCAAAGTTATTAGGAAGTGATATTGTGGCATTGGCACTTATCGCCACAAGTGATAATAGATAGATAAATTTCATTGTTTTTTGATTCCTTTTTATTGTGATTATGATATCAAATTCACACTTTGTATAACGTTATGTTTTATCATATTGCCATAAAATTGTGGATTTATCTTTATTCTGTATAATACCTTTATGAAAAGACTAATACTATGGGGAGTACTCCCTCTGATTCTTATTCAATTTATCCGTATGGATGTACCCGCGACACTGAGCCATGATAATCAAAATGAGATTGATGCTCCTACTGAGGTAATGGATATTCTTAAACGTTCCTGTTATGATTGTCACTCCAATAGCCTAATCTATCCATGGTACTCCTCTGTTGCTCCAATCTCATGGTATACCCAAAATCATGTCAAAGAGGGGCGAAGAGTGGTTAACTTCTCACAATGGAAAAGCTATGACAAAGAGAGGCAACTACAAGTGCTAAAAAAGATACCAAAAGCACTGCTAATACGTATGCCTCTGCCTGACTATTTGTGGCTTCATCCTCAAGCAACACTGACACCAAAAGATAAAAAAATTCTTACAAATTGGGCAAATTCATTACACAAAAGATGGGAATAATTTTCAAATAAGATAATTTATATCCTATTTGAAAAAAATTATGCTATACTTCTATTATAAAATTTAAAATAAAAGGAATTAACATGCCAAAAATTAACAAATATATAGACATTAGTGAAGTAGATAGAGAAGCCAAAAAAGATCTTATTGATAGACACTCTCCATTTATCCACTGTGCCGAGACAGCAACAGCAGGAGAGCCATTTGAGGTAACTATCAAGATGGGGAATGAGTATACTCATCCAGATGATTTTGATCACTATATTGAATCAATTACTCTCTTCAATGGTGAGACAAAATTGGCTCAAGCAACATACACTCCAGGAACACTTGGGAATACCAAAGCACACAACACCACTACCTTTACCATTATCCCAACTGGAAAGAAACTTAAATTAGTTGCTCATGGATACTGTACCAAACACGGTATTTGGGAAGGTACACCTGTAGAGGTAACTGTCAACTAACAATACCTCTATATCCCCTCTTTGGAGGGGTTATTCTATTTTTTATACAACCTATCAGAGTATCTCTTAATTTCATCTCTTTTTCTGATTAATTTTTACTCATTTTTTATCCTTAATTCATAACTTTAACTCAATGAGATTGCGATAAAATCTTCTACAACTTTTATATTAGAGGAGAATTATATGTTAGATAACCCATCTTACATTATAGACACATTTTTTACTATCTTTGCAATGACCCTGATTATCTTTATGGTTCCAGGTTTTGCAATGCTTGAAGCGGGACTGGTTCGTACCAAAAACGTTACATCTGTATTGACTGTTAATGTCATGATCTATGCTATTGCATCCCTCTCATTTTTACTTATTGGTTATGAGTATGCATTTGGCTCTTGGGAGCATCAAAACTCCATGAATAAATATGCTTTTTTTCTTTTTCAAATGGCATTTGTAGGAAAAGTTGTCAACATTATGAGTGGAGGGGTTAGTGAACGTTCTCGTATCTTACCATTGGCACTTTTTACTATTATTGTAGGAGCTTTTATCTATCCGACCATAGTGAATATTACTTGGGGTGCTAACTTTTTAGCCGATACGGTACTTGATATCTCGGATATGGCTGATCTTGCTGGATCTACAGTGATCCACTCCACAGGAGGATGGGCTCTTTTGGCAGCCATTTTGATTATGGGTCCAAGATATGGTCGATACAAGAAAAATGGAGCCATTCAGGTTATTCCTGCATCCAATATCCCTCTTGTAACACTTGGGGCATTTCTATTATGGATTGGTTGGTTTGGATTTAATGGTGGCTCTGTAGGTTCTATCGCTTCCAAAGAGAATACTGATGCCGTAGCACTAACTATTATGAATACCAATACTGCTGGATTAGTAGGGGCTATTGTTGGATGGCTTATGACCTACTTTAGATACAAAAAGTTTGATATTACCATGATTCTCAATGGTGCATTGGGTGGCTTAGTTGCCGTTACTGCAGGACCTGATCAGTATGATATCTATACTCCTATGCTAATTGGTGCTATTGGTGGGGCATTGGTGGTTATCTTTGTACCTATTTTTGATAAGCTTAAGATGGATGATCCTGTAGGTGCTTTATCTGTTCATCTTATTAATGGTATATGGGGGACACTCGCTGTTGGTATTTTTGTTCCTGATGTAAGTATTCTAACCCAACTTAAGGGGGTTATTGTTGTAGGTGCTATTGTTTTTCCTTTATCTTTTGCTATAATATTCACTATCAATAAATTCTTTACTCTTCGTGCTGGTGATAAAGAGCAACAAGAGGGAATTGATCTGACTGAATGTGGGATGGAAGCCTATCCTGAATTTAAACGAAGTATCTAAAAAGGAAGAAAATGAAGAAAATTGAAGCGATCATCAAACCATTTAAATTAGAAGATGTCAAAGATGCCTTAGTCGAAGCAGGTATTGAAGGGATGACCATCTCTGAGGTCAAAGGGTATGGACGACAACAGGGGCACTCTGAGCTCTATAGAGGAGCAGAATACATTGTAGAATTTATTCCAAAGGTAAAAATAGAGATAATAGTAAGCTCACAAGAGTATGTCGATTTGGCTATCAATGCAATTACACAAGCAGCACATACAGGCAAAATTGGTGATGGGAAGATATTTGTAACAGATATCGAAAAGACAATTCGTATCCGTACAGGAGAGGAGGATGAGGAGGCACTCTAAAAAGAGTAGCCTATCCCCACATATCCCACAGAGGTATCCATCCCAAACTTCATAGCCAAGGGATCTAGGATATCACTGCTAAGTTTTGCCCCACTAATATCTATCACCATCTCATCAAGATCCCAGCTAGCATATTTATAACCAATTGTGGCATATACTCTAGGGCTAATACTCAACCAACCCCACTTATAGGTCTCTGTAAAAGGGGTAAAATAGAGACCTATATTATACTCTTGAAATGTACCATTAACCGTAAAATCACTATTGGCATAATCATTTTTGATATATCCTGTCTGATAAGCATAACTCGCCAAAGCATAGAGAGATAATTTTTTTGCAATCAGACTCTTTTGCATATTAATTGTAGGACCAATCTTATAGGTCATTATCTCTGTTTGACTCTTCTCAAATAACTTTAAAATATCAGCACCCGTCCCAAGATTAGCCGTATAGAAATCAAAGCTAGGAACAGCGGTATTATCTGTAGGATTATCCCCATTTGAAGCATCTATCCAAGGCATCGAGAGTCCCACCAAAAGACCCAATCCCAAAAAATTATCTGCATCTTGATGAATCACATCATAACCGATCTTGATATTGGCATCCAATCCTTTGACTCGATACTCCATCTCAGGAACAGAGAAGGGACTACTCTCTATAGGAGCCATACCATTAACCGCAGAGGCTTTCTCATTGTAGGTGTGTTGTGCAGTACGCAACTTGGTAGAGTCATACCAAGTAAAATCATAACTATAAAAGTATTTCCCCCCAAAATTACTATGCCTATCTGCCAAACTAAAGCTCTCTATATCGGTAGTAAACCTGCCTGTAAGACCTAAAAATCCTCCCTCCATACCAAAGGTTCCACTTCCATATTGTAGCTCTGAAGCGAACAGAGAAGTACCTAATCCTAGCAAGATCATCATTTTTTTTGTTTTCAACATATCCCTCCTATTTGTTTTATTTATTATAATAATAACCAAACAATATAAATTAAGTGGATATATTATGTTCTTTTTGAGAAATTAACTCAAAATGAGTATTTTGTTACAAAAACTATCCAATTTTATATAAGATCTTATCAAGAAAAGAGCCAGAGAGGACTCTTTTGAAAAAGCCCAATAGAAATAATTATTGATTATATTTTAGGGATTTAAGTGCTTGTGTGACATCATCTTGTCGCATAAAATGCTCTCCGACCAAAAAGGCATCTGCCCCCATTTTGGATAGCTCTTGTACCATCTCATGCGTAGTAATACCACTCTCTGCTACAATAATTTTGTTTTTGGGAATAAGTGGAACAAGCTTTTGCGTTAGGCTCATATCCATCTCAAAGGTCTCCAAGTTACGATGATTGATCCCAATAATATTGGCTCCTGCAAAAATTGCTTTGATGAGATCCATCTTATCATGAATCTCAACTAAAACCTCCATCCCCAGATGGTGACTATATTGTACCAACTCTTTTAACTCTTTGCGTCCTAATGCCTTGGCGATCAACAGTACATAATCAGCCCCATAAACCAACGCCTCGACCAGCTGATACTTATCAACAATAAAATCTTTGCGAAGAAGAGGAATACTAGTATAACGTCGAATCATCCCTAGATACTCTTTGTCCCCCTTAAAAAAGTGTGGCTCAGTCAATATAGAGAGAGAGTCTGCCCCACCATTTTCATAAGCTTGAGCAATCACCAACGGATCAAAATCTTTTCGTATAATCCCTTTGCTAGGACTAGCCTTTTTCACTTCAGCGATAATTCGGTAAGGATTCTCCTCTGTTGAACGCAAGGCACCATGAACATCTTTGGGTATAAATGGATTATACGCCAAAGATCGTCCCAACCAATCAACAGGATAGTCTACCTTTCGTTTTGCCAAATCCTCTTTTGTTTTTTTGATAATCTCATCTAAAATTTTTGCCAATTTTTCCCCTTATTTATGATTACATTTTTTTATATGTTGCCAATGATCATTGATCTCTTGCTCATCAAGACCTTCAATCTCAACAACTCTTTTCATCACACGATAGGCATCATCACAGCGATTTAGTTTGTAGTATCCCCATGCCAAAGAGTCTAAATAGTAGGTATTCTCTGGATCATCTAGCAGAGCCTCTTGTACCAATTTAACACCTCTTTTAATATCAATATCTTTATCTATCAAAGTATATCCATAATAGTTAAGATAGACACCCTCCTTAACACCCTCTTGAAGTGCTTTTTCAAATTTTTCAACTACCTTTGTTAATATCTGCTTATTATTTTTATTTTTTGTCTGCTCATAGAGTGCCATAGCAGACTCTGCTAACCATCTTGCCCCATGACCGCGATTATAAATCTTTTGGGCAACAGTCTGGGCTTTTGCATAATCTTTTTTGGAGAGATAGAGTTCATAGAGTAACTTATCATTCTGATATGTAGTGCTCAAAAAATCGATCGCTTTATCTATCTCTTTTGTAAATATATACCCCTCAACTACCTTCATTGCATACTGCTCTTTTTGTGTTGATTGGTATAGATCTCTATAGAGTGCTAATAGCTCATCTATCTTCTCCTTCTTACTATAAATCTCTGCTAATTGTAAGCAGACACGCTCATTACACTCATAGAGTCTTCGATGGCTCTCCAGACGATCTACTGCAGAATCAACATCTCCTATATAGTTTGCCAATAGCGTGGTTATTTTGATTAAGATATCAGCATTAAAAGTTTTATTATACGCCTCAGTCAAAAGCTCTACTGCCTCTTTATAATCTTTTGTCATAATATAGGGATTGGCACTCAACTCATAATCCAAAGGAGTGCTAGATTGAGCAATCAAGGATCTACCAAGCTCTTTTGCCTCTTGATACCTCTTTTCACTCAAATAGGAGGAGAGTAGAATTCTTTTTGCTTTGAGGTTATTGGGATGGTCTTTAATCCATGCTTCTAACTTATTGATATTTTTAGATTTTTTATTAATATAAAGAGCCGTTCCCATCTCTCGAAAGAGATACTCCTCATTCCCTGTTAACTCATAAAGCTTATCATAATAGAAGTTACTTTTGAGAAAATCTTCTTGCTCCTCATAGTAGATGGCTCTCATAATCAGACTACTCTCATCTTCTCTTCGATAGCTTTTCTCTTCTGTTTGAGTATGGCTAGAAAAATGCTTTGGGTTATACTCTGCCAACTTATCTTGTGGCACTTTAGTGCTATTGGGGACATAACTACATGCACTCAATAGTAACACAGAGAAGCTAGATAGGAGCGTTCTCCTATATTTGCTTTTTAATCTATTATTCCTGGACACTCTTTTTTTACCTCCTCTATATCGCCTTTAAAAATCTCCCAAAAAGGAAATGTACGACACTGATACGGTCTTACAGGATATATGCTACACTGCTTAATCGTACTATCAAAAAATATACACGCATAGTTACTCTCATCAAGTTTTTTTTCAATGAGAGAGTAACGATGTTTGACCTTCCTAAGATACATTGTAGCAAATTCTTCTATAGTTAATTCTAAAAAGTTGGCCATTTTTTCTATCTCTGCATATTTTACCCAAATATAACCACTCTCTCCTATACAACATGCTCCCCCACAACTTACACAAGCTGATGGTATAAACTTATAAGAATATCCCTCTTGTGCAATGGTATTCTCTTCTATTTTCATCGATCTCCTTTAATACTATGCGTTGATGCCATGGCAAATGCCTCTTGTGCCTCCTTGCGATACCGACTCTCTTGATCAAACACAATCAAAGGGGGTAAGACCTTTATCATTGATTTTGAATTTAGCCGTGCAACAATCATCACCAGCTTAGCATCTCTCTTTTCTTTGGCATGGACAAAGCGTATCACTTCTGGATTGATTTTGTGTTTAATCAAAGCAAAAAGAACGCTATCTACCTGTTTGGCATCATAACAGAGAATAAATCTTCCTCTAGGTCGCAGATATAATTTAACCTGCTTTACAAAAGCATCAATAGGTAAATGGTGTGCATAACGAGCAATATTTAGATGCTCATTTTGGCTCTGTGTCACACGACTATCATAAAATGGGGGATTTGAGACAATATAATCAAATCTCTCCCTGCTCTCCCATGACAAAAAATCATCCAAATAACTCCTACAAGAGAGATTATTAATCATATAATTATGTTGAGCATATTGTAACATAATTTCTTGTTTATCTATAATAGTGGTCTCTATCTCAAAATCTCTACTAAGTAGCAAAGAGATAATCCCTACACCACACCCCACATCCAGAAGCCTTCCTCGGGGTTTGAATCGAGAGATAAATTGATACAAAAAGATAGAATCACTATTATACGCATAACCTGTGGTTGGTTGATAGAGAAACAAAACAGCACCTTAGTCATTATTTAAAAGTGAATTTTACTATAAATTGATATTTTTTTGGTAAAATCCTATTTATGAATAAGAGAAATAATATGATTTTTACCGATAAAGAACCGCTCTCTACCGATTTTTGTATGCTTGATTATGAGTGTGCATATCTTCCTCAAAAAAGTGTACGTATGTACTATAAACATATCGAAAAGGCAACACAATCTTACAACACGGCACTCATTCATCGTGGATGGCGTCGTTTTGGATCTTACTATTTTCACCCTATCTGCAATGGATGTAATGAGTGCAAATCAATTCGTATCGATGCAAACAACCATATCCTTACAAAATCTCAACGCAAATCAATTAAACGAAACAGAGAGACAAAAATTATTATTCGGAAACCAACTCTTACCCAAGATCATATTGACCTCTACAACAAATACCATGCCTACAAACATCAAAAAGATAACTGGTCACACCGCAACATCTCACCTAGAGAGTACCAAGAGAATTTTGTCGATGGCGCTCATGAGTTTGGCAAGGAGGTACTCTATCTCCTAGATGGGAAGATTATCGGCATTGACCTGATTGATATTTTGGATGATGGAATCTCCTCTATCTATTTTTTTTATGATCCTGACTACCCTCGTCTCTCATTGGGAACCTACTCTCTACTCTATCAAATTGAGTTGGCAAAAATCCTAGAGTTGCCATGGATCTATCTTGGTTACTGGGTAGAGGGGTGCAAAGCCTTTGCCTACAAACCAAAATTCAAACCCCAAGAGATCTTATCAGGCTTCCCACCCATTGATCAGGTTGCCAACTGGCAACCATTTCAAGCTCCAGAATAGACAAACAGCATAAGAAATAACTTTTTTAAACCAAGAGATATACTAAGAGAACAGAAAAAAATATCCTCATAATTCTGATGTTGCACTTAATCGTAAATTTTAGAAAAAAAGCTAATTTTTCTATAAAATTTTAAAAAGTTCTTATTTTTATCACTTTTTATATATTATAATTGAGGTAGATAGAATCAATTATAAAGGAGTCCACATGAATGCTTTGAGATCGTCCCTCTTAATTACTCTTCTTTTGACAACTTCTGCCATTAGCACTGCCATAACATGCAAAGATGGTAAATGTTTTGCATCCTTTGTTCCTAAAAAAGCATCAAAAGTTCAAAAAGATTCAGAAGAACATCCTACTATAATGGTCTATAAGATAGAACAAGATGAGGAGTTTGTCCCTTTTGACGAGGAGAGTACCCCTAATCAAATAGAAGATTTTCATGTGGCAATGGAGCAATCCCTACCAAGCAATACAATAAGTGAATCCTATGATACAATGAATGAATCCATCCAAAGCATAGAAGAGATTAACAGCAATGAGATAGAGAATCAAATGCCAACTATTGAAGAGGAGCTACTCTTAGCAGAGACCGATATAGAGTATGTTTGCGAAGAGGGAATGGATGTGATGTGTGATATCGATACCGAAATGTGTATCTGTGCCTAAATCATTTTTTACAGGGGAGAAGAATGATTTTAGGCATCTTTGTTACATATCCTGCTCAACAACTACTTTGAAACTATTGAAATAGATATCTTGCAATCTATCCAAAGAGATCTCAACCTCGTTGATCTTCACCACATCACCACCTACTTTACCAATAATATCCGCTTTGAGTCCAAGATCTTGTGCCATATTGGCAACTACTTCTAAGTTCTCTTTGCTCACTTCAAGAATTGCCCTACTCTGAGACTCCTCAAAGATGGCTCGATCATCTTCCAATCGAATACCGACAACTGCCCCTTTGCCTGAGACAGCTGCCATCTTGGCTATAGCAATTGCCAATCCACCTGAACTTAAATCTTTGGCTGATGCCAAAAGCCCCTGAGCATTGGCATTAATAACCAACTCCCAAAGTCTCGCCTCTTTGGTATAATCGATCTCCTCTAAGCTTCCTACTGTCTCGCCAAAAAGCTCTTTGATATAGAGTGATCCACCAAATGCCATCTTGGTCTCACCAATAAGTAGTAGGTGATTCTCCTCAGATTGGAAAGCAGATGGCAAGACTCGATTCTCATCCTCATTGAGACCTACCATTGCAATTGCAGGTGTTGGGAATACAGAGACACCATTGGTCTCATTATACAAAGAGACATTCCCTGAAACCACTGGTGTATTGAGATTAGCACACGCCTCTTTGATCCCTTCACACGCCTTGGCAAATTGCCACATCACCTCAGGATTTTCAGGATTACCAAAGTTGAGACAATCCGTAATAGAGAGAGGTTTTGCCCCACTCATTGCAACATTTCGCCCCGACTCAACCACTGCCAATGCGGCTCCCTTAAAAGGATCAATATAGCAGTATCTTGGGTTACAATCTGAACTCATCGCCAATGCTTTTCCATTCTCCTTGACACGAATACAACTTGCATCCAAACTCCCTGGTGCTTTGGTGGTGTTGGTCTGAACCATAGAGTCATACTGCTCATAGATCCATGCTTTATCGACTACTTCCATTGAAGCGATCAAAGTCTCAAAAGCCTTTTGATTCTCTACTCTCTCATAAGAGTCAATCCCCTTATTAGCAATCTCATCAAGATATTTTGGTCGGCTAATAGGTCGATCAAGAATCGGTGCCTCTTCGCTTACAGGAGCAATAGGCATATCAGCACACTTCTCTCCATGCCAAAAAAGCTCCATCCGTCCTGTATCAGTCACCTCTCCAACAACAGCAACATCCAAATCCCACTTCTCAAAGATATCAATAATCTCCTGCTCTTTGCCTTTTTTGGCACAGATAAGCATCCGCTCTTGTGATTCAGAGAGCATAAAGTCATACGGAGTCATCCCCTCTTCACGAGCAGGAACCTTATCAAGGTGCATTATCATCCCTGCCCCACTCTTACCTGCCATCTCAAAAGCCGAAGAGGTAAGCCCCGCAGCACCCATATCTTGGATACCCACAACCACATCTTTGGTCTTAAAGAGTTCTAAACACGCCTCAAGGAGGAGCTTTTCGGTAAAGGGATCTCCCACCTGAACGGTTGGACGCAGTGATTTGCTCTCCTCTGTAAAGGAGTCTGAACTCATCACCGCACCACCAAGACCATCACGCCCTGTTTTTGACCCTACATACATTACAGAGTTTCCAATCCCCTCAGCAATACCTAAGAAGATCTCATCCGTACGACAAAGCCCCAATGCAAATGCATTGACCAAAATATTGCCATTATAGGACTCATCAAAACTCACCTCTCCTCCAATAGTTGGAACGCCCATACAGTTACCATAACCACCAATACCTTCCGCAACCCCTTTGACAAGGTGTCGTTGGTATTTTGCACTCTTATCACTACCTTTAATATTTCCAAAACGCAACGCATTCATATTGGCTACAGGTCTAGCTCCCATAGTAAAGACATCTCTTAATATCCCACCAACTCCTGTGGCTGCCCCTTGATAGGGTTCAATAAATGAGGGGTGATTGTGCGACTCCATCTTGAAGATGGCCGCCATTCCTTCACCAATATCAATAACACCTGCATTCTCTCCAGGCCCTTGGATAACCCATGGGGCTTTGGTGGGGAAACCATTGAGATACTTTTTGCTTGATTTATAAGAGCAGTGTTCAGACCACATCGCAGAGAAGATTCCAAGCTCTACAATATTGGGGTGTCGCCCATCCAATATCTCTAAAATATGTGCATATTCCAACTGACTGAGCTTATGTGATTTGAGAAGTTCATCTAAATTTTCTAATGGTTTTGACATTCTGGTAGGTTCCTATTATTGGGAGATTTTTAAATGCGTTATTTTAGTCAAAAAGTGCTAAGGTTAGGGTAAAATCTACACCATAGCGTGACTCTATTTTGGATAGAGTTTTTAATATACACACGCTTATTGAACCAAAAATATGATAAAATGGCATCAAAAAGTACCCAATATGAAAATCATACAAGCAAAGTATACCTATATCTACGGTGGTTTTTATGAGAATATCGCCGTGGCTTTTTCGGACAAAATTGAAGCCATTGAGAGTTTGACAAATCTCAAAAAACAATATCCAAATGCCTCTATCCATGAGGGGGGAGCCAATAGCATACTCTATCCTGGTTTTATCAACACCCATGTTCATTTGGAGTTCTCAGCCAACAAAACAACCCTACGTTATGGCGAATTTATGCCATGGCTAAATTCGGTTATAGAGCATCGAGAGAGCTTGGTAGGTTCATGTGATAATTCCCTAATGATGCGTGAGTGCAAAGCGATGATCGATTCAGGAATTACCACTTTTGGAGCCATATCTAGCTTTGGTACGGAGATTGAGGTCTGTATGAATACCCCTCAAAAGGTGATCTTTTTCAATGAGCTTATTGGCTCAAATGCTGCCACAGCAGATATGCTCTATGCAGACTTTTTAGAGCGTTTAGAGATGTCCAAAAATGCCAAACATGGTATCATCCCTGCTATTGCTATTCATGCTCCTTACTCGGTTCATCCTATTCTCCTCAAACGTGCCATCGAAGTTGCCAAAACTGAGCAACTTCCCCTCTCTGCTCATCTACTAGAGTCTCAAGCAGAGAGAGAGTGGTTGGAGTCTAATCAAGGAGATTTTCTACCATTTTTTCAAAAATTCTTCTCCACCTCTGTAGCAGTCAACTCTATCCCTGAGTTTATAGCAGCATTTGATGATCATCCAACCCACTTTACCCATCTGGTACAAGTCAATGATGAGGAGTTAGATTATCTATCAAGCAAAGGACACTCAGTCGCTCACTGTCCACGCTCCAATCGCCTCTTGGGGTGTGGTCGTCTGCCCATAGAGAAGCTCATAAAACGACATATTCCCTTTAGTGTTGCAACGGATGGATTGAGTTCTAATAGCTCTCTTAATCTCTTTGATGAGATGAGAGCTGCGCTAATGCTACACCACCTAGGAGCATTGGAGAAGTTGGCAAATCTATTGATAGAGAGTATCACCACTACCCCTGCTAAGATATTTAATCTCAATAGTGGTGAGATAGCCATAGGGAAAGATGCTGACTTTGCTCTAGTAACACTGCCTGACAAAGTCGAAGATACACAAAGTATCGCACTACAGACTATTTTGCATACGCAAAAGGTAACGGCTACCTATATT
>CAZEUB010000007.1:0-28695 GCA_964515605.1 uncultured Sulfurovum sp.
CCCCAAATACCAGCACCCAAGAAGTTACCAAACGCATTGGTTACAATCCATGCCATAGCAGGTCCATTGGTAATAACTGAACCAGCCTCACCTTTACCTTGTGCAATCCCTTGCTCTTTACCCCAATCATAAAGAACATGAACAAACATTGCAACTAGTGGTACAGGCTCTAGTGCTGAGAAGAGTGCCCCAATCTCCCACCAATATTCAGGTGTACCGATCCAGAAGTAGTGGTGACCAAGACCAAGAATCCCTGAACCAAAGAGCATAAGTACTTCAATCCATAACCACATCTCAACGATTTCTCTTTTAGCACCGATTAATCTAATAAGAGCAAATGCGGCTAATGTACCAACAAATACTTCCCAAGTCGCTTCAACCCAAAGGTGTATTACCCACCACCACCAGAATTGATCCATTGAGATATTATCAGTATAGAACATACCTGCCAAATAGAGACCTGCAAGAGCCATCAAGTTTGCAACCATAACGGTCATAATCCCTGTCTTCTTACCTGCCATATAAGTTGCAAATACATTCCAGTAGAAGATAAGTACAACAACAACAATACCAATATCAGCCCATCTTGGTGCTTCAAGATACTCTCGTCCTTCATTGATGAGCCAAAGTGTTGCTTCGCTACCAGAACCTACTTGGACAAAGATATAAACCAAAACCACAACGGCTACAGCTGCTGTTAGTACCCAAAATCCTAACTTACCAAGACCAATAGCCACACCTTCATGACCTGTCTCCTCTGTTAGCATAATATAGACTGAACCAATCATTGCATAAAGCATCCATACAACCAAGGCATTAATGTGTACCATACGCGCTACAGAGAAATCAAAAAGTTCAAACAAGAAACCTGGAGCCAAGAATTGGATCGCAGCAATAAGTCCCATAAGTAGCTGAGCACCAAATAGTACAATGGCTACTCTATAATACATCATTCCTAATTTTTGACCGTTAGTAGTCAAACTATTTGTTTTTATACTAGTGAGCATTTGTTGAACCCTCCTCTATACCAAAGTTTCTTGGGAAACCGTTTGTATCGATACTACTCATATGTTTAAGAAACGCTACCAATCCTTTTGCTTCCTCTGCTGTAATTCCAAGATCCGGCATCATTCTTGCATGTGTAGGATAGGTTGAAGGATGCTGTAAAAATTCAGCCATAGCCTCTTCTCTTGTACTTTTTCCTGTCATTGCCATCATTGAGCCTTCTTTGCTCCAAGCTGGGTCTAACCACGCCTTAGTTAAATCTGGAGCATAATATGCACCATTTCCAAGTAGTGTATGACAGTTCATGCAGTTTTTTGCCTGTGAAGTCAATTTTCCAAGATGAAGTAAATCTTCTGCCTCTTGTGGACTCCACTCTTTACCGAAAAATGGCTCTTTTTCACCAATCACTGGCACCTCATGTCCTCTTTTTGTGCTCATTTTATAATCAATATGATGATTGATTACAGTTGGGGCTGGAACTCTTTTGTGAACACCTGTTTTCATCCCCTCTTTAAGTTCATCATCTGTACCCATACTAATTTGACCAAGTGTGTCAAAAGTAAGCCAAATCAGTAAAATAGATGCAAATCCAGTTACCCATGCAGCCGATCTACGCCAAAACGATATACTTGTCCAGACAGATAGATTTTCGTTTGCCATGTCTCCTCCTTATTTTTTTTGTTCTGCTTGATCATCACCTGACTCATAACGTTTTTCAGAATCCTCTATAAATTGAAAATAGAGATGAGGGATAAAGAGATATGCAATCATCGTTATCATCAATACTTTTGAGGTGAACGCTTCACTCTGAATCATTATTGAGAGGTTATATAAGCAATAAGTTTGTAATGCCCAAAATAGATACCCTAAACTCATCCATTTTTTGGAAAAGTAACCCATCTTTGCTAACGTGATTAACGCAGCATACCCTACACCAAATACCAATACTAATGTAGAGACAACAAAGATAGGAAGAAACATATCTGGTGCTATCTCTGGTCTTATGATAAGTAACTCTTCCACTAGGAATCCTTTTTAATATCTATTTTTATGAAAAGCATGTTGTATTATGTCAGCTTAGATTATGAAAAGAGTTGATGTATGTCAACTTTGTAAGAAAAACTTTTTAAAATAATAAGTCATAATTATTGCTAATATATAAAACTGTTTTTTTGTGTTGTTCTATGTAGAGAAATCCACCCTTTATGAGTGGGGTAAGGAGAAGATTATTTGACAATACATCTTGCAGAGTGAAATGGACGAGTATAGTGAGGAGAGACAAAGAGATCTCCATTAATCGACCACTCATTACGCTTAGAGACATCTACTGACTGTGCTACTTTTCTTTGGGCTCTACTCTCACATATAATCACCTTTCCCTCATTAAAAGCCAACTTTACTTCAGCCATTCTATCGGTGGTTATTTTGAAGTGCATGGCAATAGCAACGGACAAAAAGACTCCCACACCTATTAATCCTTTTTTGAGACTTCCTTTAGACATAAAGGGGCGAGTGGTTACAAAAATAGTTACCATTATAATTACAAATGCAATAAAGAGGTATCCCCCTTCTAATTCAAAAAACTTTCCCATACTCTCTCCTAATCTTTTAGAGACAATCATAACACAATATAATAGCACTATAATTGACACATATCAACATCAACTAATCCAAAAAGATCTATACTAACCAGAAGATAAAACAGAGAGGAAACCAGATGAAAAACTATCTATTTATTGCATTGACTATTGGCCTTAGCTTTATGACATTTATGGCATTCCAAAAAGCAAAACCTACCACAAAAGCACCTATTTATAAAGAGATACAAAAATTCTCCCCTTACTATCTAGACAAACGTTTTGGAGGGTTACAGATTATGAGCAGAGAGGATGAGACATTCAAAGAGAAGCCCAATAGTATGGAGATATTTCACCGTTTGGAATTTTTGGAAAAGGAGTGGGGGAAAAATCATCTTAAACTTCTCAATGATCAACTTATTATTGAAGATAATAATCACGCTACTCTTATAAAGCTACCTCTTAAGAGTGATGAAAATCGTCAATTTATTCATAGTTTTTATGGGATATAAGAGATGAATCCTATTATAATGACCCTCACCTTCTCTTCTATAATGCTGATCTTTATGGCATTTCCTGCCATGAGGATTGTGGCGTGGATCAAAGAGAGAAAAGAGATCTCTCCTAAGCTTCAAAATATATTAACAGTTATTATAACGATAATACTATCATTAGGAGTAGGCATTTTTTTGGAGTTTGTTTAATTGGGAGCTTCTAAATGGTGGAGCATAACGGGATCGAACCGATGACCTCTTCGCTGCCAGCGAAGCGCTCTCCCAGCTGAGCTAATGCCCCAAAAGTTTTGGTGAAAGGATTTTAGCCTATAACTCCTTTCTTTTCCTTTAAAAAAGCTATCTTTCGATCTCCCCTTGATAGGAGACAATACCCCCTAAGTGGTTAATTGCCCTACGCATACCATTTTGTTGAAAAATCTGCTGAACACTACCACTTCGATGATCAGTTCGACAGGTAAAAATGACTGTTTTATCCTTATAGGCAACCAAAAACTCCTCTGCCCATGATTGAAAACTTGAGGTGGGTTTAAGTAGATCAACTCCTTTGATATGTCCTGCATCATACTCATAAGGCTCTCTTACATCCACCAAGACAAACTCTACCCTCCCCGCTTTTCTCTCTTCTAAAAGTTGTACCAACTCATCTGAATCTATATGACTCTGCTGTAATAACCTATCCATTACTAATCAATTCCTCTTATCTTTTTGAAAGCACATTATACATAAAATTTATTTATAAAGAGTTATTGGCTACAGATAATAACCACATTACTACTAACTACTGGCTTTAATTTGTTGCCCATACTATCTTAAACTCTTTTAATATATAATGCAACTCATTAAAATATTTGAAAGAAAAGGATTAGTGTGACCATAGATAACACCGTATTAGAGAAACTAGAGAAGCTCTCCATGCTCAAAATTGACCCCTCCAAAAAAGAGGAACTCGCAATGCAATTAACAGAGATCTTGACCTATGTTGAAAATTTAGAGGAGCTAGAGACCTCTCATCTTGATGCTGCCTTTTCAACACTAGAGGGGGGAACCCCACTTCGAGAGGATACCCCAGTTTCCCATAGTGAAATTGGCAAAAAGATCCTAGCAGATGCTCCTGATGCAGAGAATGACTTTTTTGTTGTCCCTAAGATAATAGAATAAGAATATTATAATAAAATTATAGTAAAATAAGAAATTAATAATAATTTAATATTAGGATATTTCTTATGGCTATAGATATAAAAAAACTACTCAAAAGCGTGGTCTCTCACGGGGCATCAGATCTTCACCTTGTAAGCCGTTCTGAACCACAAATTCGTATTGATGGTGCACTCAAACCTGTCAATCTTCCAAAGCTCACAGGTGAAGATATCGAAGAGATGACCTATGCACTTCTTACAGAGAAACAGAAGAAACTTTTTGAAGAGGAGTTAGAGCTAGACTTCTCTCTCTTCTTGCCTGGAATTGGTCGATTTAGGGCAAACTACTACCGTACCTTGGGGGATATTGCTGCTGCCTTTAGAATTATCCCTACCGAGATTCCCTCTTTGGATGACCTGAATGCTCCTGAGATCTACAAATCACTGGTCAAACGAGAAAAGGGGCTTATTTTGGTGACAGGTCCTACAGGATCAGGGAAATCAACCACCCTCTCTGCCATGCTCAATGAGATCAATCTTACCGAACATAAACATATCATTACAGTAGAGGATCCTGTGGAGTTTATCCACCAAAACAAAAAATCGGTCTTTTCTCATCGAGAGACAGGCAGTGATACGCGAAGCTTTGCCAAGGCTCTCAAATATGCCATGCGTCAAGATCCTGATATTATACTAATTGGGGAGATGAGGGACAAAGAGACTATCGAGGCCGCCCTTACCGCTGCAGAGACGGGTCACCTAGTCTTTGGTACACTACATACCAACTCTGCTCCTGGTACCATTAACCGTATTATTGATGTCTTTTCAGGAGATGAGCAAGGGCAGATACGAGCAATGATCTCCACCTCTTTAGTCGCTGTTATCTCGCAAGTTCTCCTGCCCAAGATTGGAGGAGGACGAGTAGCCGTACCCGAGATCATGGTTACTAATCATGCTATTGCTAATCTTATTCGTGAAGACAAAGTCCATCAACTCTACTCTCAAATGCAACTAGGTCAAGGCAATACAGGGATGCAGACCCAATCTCAAGTTATGCTTAAACTTCTTAAGAGTGGTATCATTACCAAGGAGCATGCACTACAATACTCCAACAAACCAGATGAGCTTAAAAATCAAATTCTTCGCTAATCCCTTTAATCGGAGGGAAAGAGTCTAAAGTCAATGAAGCAAAACACAAAAAAACAGTAAGATTAAAGTTTCATCTATATAATTTTTGGGTATAATTCGCTCCAAAAATTCTCTTTAGAGAGGTATATAAATATGTTAGACTTTACAACGCTCGATATGCTCATCATTGGTTTGATTCTCTTTCTTAGTCTCAAAGGGCTAATAGATGGATTTATTAAAGAGCTTTTTAGCTTTATTGGACTTATTGGTGGGGTTGCAGTAGCTGCTAGAATGAATGGGACTGTTGGCAATTTTATCTCTAACAATATTTTGCCTATTGAGAATGAACCTGCCCTAAAACTGACCGGTTTTATAGCACTCCTCCTCGCAGTATGGCTTATTGCCAATATGATCTCTTCGATTTTTGAAAAGGTTACCTCAAAAGAGGTAGGGTTTTTAAGTCGGATTTTAGGATATGGAGTGACAATTTTAAAATATACTGCTATCTTTGCACTGATTATGGCAAGTATTCAGAATGTAGAACTAATCTCAAAAAAGCTTGAACCACATACACAAAATAGTCAAACCATGCCGATACTTAAAGAGTTAGGCGATTCGCTATTAAATATCACAGAGCGTCAAAATCAAACCGCACAAAAAAATCCTATCGATCTAAATGCCTTTGATATGGATCATATTGAAAACAACCAAACAGACAAATAGGCTTTTTTGATGTATTCAACTAACATATCTTACCCCGATCTACTCGAACGCTTCAAACAGCTTTTGCGGTCTAGTGGACTAAAATATACCAAACAAAGAGAGTTGGTCTTAGAGATTATCTACAAAAATCGTGGGCATTTTACCTCTGAGGATATCTATAATCTAATCAAAACGCACTATCCTGATGTCACCTTGGGTATTGCTACTGTTTATCGTACTTTGACCCTCCTTGAGGATGCTCAAATTGTCACCTCTCTCTCTTTTGGAACCCAAGGGAAAAAATATGAGTTTGGATTGACTGATCATCATGATCACTTTGTCTGTATGGAGTGTGGTGCCATAACTGAATTTTTTGATGAGGGGATTGAAGCACAACAAGAGGCGATAGCCAAACAACACAACTTCAAAATGACAGGACACATTATGAAGATCACAGGAATCTGTGAAACGTGCCAAAACCAACAAAAATAAAAAAATCAATACACCTTAGGAGAAATCTTGATATTTAATAATCAATATATTCAAGAACGAATTAAAAAGACCGAAACATTACGCCAAAAGGGGATCAACCCTTATCCTAATCAGATCCAAAAAGGAACACCCTCTGCCAAGTTTTTGAGTGAGTGTGCCTATCTTCATGAGATCCAAACCGATGAGATGAAAAAGGATGAGACCAAGAGTTACAGACTCACAGGTCGTCTAAAGTTTATACGTATCATGGGCAAAGCAGCTTTTGCCAAAATTGAGGATGAGGATGGTTTGGTTCAGATCTATTTCAACCGTGATGATCTCCCTGATGGATACTACAATGAAGTGGTCAAACGACTTTTCGAGGTGGGTGATATTATTGAGGTTAGTGGATACCCTTTTGTTACAGGGACAGGCGAGTTGACACTCCACTGCCTCTCTGTAAATCTGGTTACCAAATCGATCTTCCCTCTCCCTGAGAAGTTCCATGGGATTCAAGATCAAGAGATCAAATATCGTCAACGCTATCTTGATATGATTATGGATGCAGAGGTAACCAAACGATTTAAACTTCGCTCTAGGATTGTCTCCTCTATTCGACGCTTTTTTGAGGAGAAAGGATTTCTTGAGGTTGAAACCCCAATGATGCACCCCATCCCAGGAGGAGCCAATGCCAAACCCTTTATCACCCATCACAACGCTTTGGGAGTTGATCGTTATCTAAGAATCGCTCCTGAACTCTATCTCAAACGACTCATCGTTGGTGGAATGGATGCGGTCTTTGAGATCAATAGAAACTTCAGAAACGAAGGGATTGATGCAACACATAATCCTGAATTTACCTCTATTGAGTTCTATTGGGCATACAAAACCTATCGTGAATTGATGGAGGTGACAGAGGAGTTGTTTGATTATCTCTTTGATCAATTAAATCTACAACGAAAACTCCCTTATGGCGAAGTTGAGATCAATTTTGCAACCCCTTTTGCCAAAGTAGCTTGGGTTGATGCTCTTGTGGATATTGGAGGTATTCCTAGAGAGATCGCAACCAACAAAGAGCGTGCCATAGCATACCTCAAAGAGCGAAATCTCAAAGTAGATGAGAACTGGACATTGGGATATGTTCAAGCAGAACTCTTTGATGAGTTTGTTGAGGCAAAACTGATCGATCCTACCTTTATCACTGACTACCCTGTCGATATCTCCCCTTTGGCACGTCGAAGTGATAGCAACCCTGAGATAACAGAGCGTTTTGAACTCTTTATGGCAGGTAAAGAGATCGCCAATGGATTCTCAGAACTTAATGATCCACTCGATCAGTATGAACGATTCAAAAGTCAAGTCGATGCCAAAGAGGCAACAGGTGATGATGAGGCGATGCACATGGATAGTGATTTTGTGCGTGCTTTGGGGTATGGAATGACACCCACTGCAGGAGAGGGGATTGGTATTGATCGTTTGGTTATGATGCTTACCAATCAACACACCATTCGAGACGTACTGCTCTTCCCTGCTATGAGACCAGAAGCAATTAGCAATGAAGCACCACCAGTCGATCCTGCTAAGCAGTGCAAAAAGTGTGGTCACGATATTATAGAGGAGTTAAAACCTGCCAAAAAAGGCAAAGGGATGTTCTGTATCGATAGCAATGCCTGTAGAGCACGTGCTTTGGAGAGAACATAACACCTCATATAGGGGTACATCCGAAGATCTGTACCCTACAGATCCAAAATCCAAATATAATCTAAAAATATCAAGGTATTCTTAAATTATATTTGATATAAATAGAGCATTAAACCCAAAGGAACACCATGAGTTATTCTATGGAAACATTTGACCCAGAAATTTTTGAAGCGATCAACAATGAGAGAGAGAGACAAACTGATCATTTAGAGATGATCGCCTCGGAGAACTTTACCATCCCTGCTGTTATGGAGGCGATGGGTTCAGTCTTTACCAACAAATATGCAGAGGGGTATCCCTACAAGCGTTATTATGGTGGTTGTGAATATGCCGATAGGGTAGAGCAACTAGCCATCGATAGAGCCTGTGAGCTTTTTAATTGTAAGTTTGCCAATGTCCAACCCCACTCAGGAAGCCAAGCCAATGGTGCAGTCTATGCTGCCCTACTCAAAGCAGGTGATAAGATCTTGGGTATGGATCTTAGCCATGGTGGTCACCTCACACATGGATCAAAACCCTCATTTTCAGGCAAAAACTACCAAAGCTTTACCTATGGAGTAGAGCTTGATGGCTATATCAACTATGATAGGGTTTTGGATATTGCCAAAATTGTTCAACCCAAGATCATTGTGTGTGGTGCGTCTGCCTACGCAAGAGAGATAGACTTCAAAAAATTTAGAGCAATTGCTGATGAAGTAGGTGCTATTCTCTTTGCTGATATTGCACATATCGCTGGATTGGTCTGTGCTGGTGAGCATATGAGTCCATTCCCTTATGCTGATGTGGTTACCACCACAACCCACAAGACATTGGCTGGTCCTCGCGGGGGTATGATTATGACCAATGACGAGGATATTGCCAAAAAGATCAACTCAGCTATCTTCCCTGGACTCCAAGGAGGTCCATTGGTGCATGTCATTGCCGCCAAAGCAGTAGGCTTTAAGTATAACCTATCTCCAGAGTGGAAAACCTATGCCAAGCAGGTCAAAGCAAACACCAAAGTCTTAGCTGATGTACTGATTAAAAGAGGATTTGATCTGGTTAGTAATGGTACCGATAATCACTTGGTACTGGTCTCATTCTTGGAGAAAAACTTCTCAGGAAAAGATGCGGATGCAGCACTTGGAGCAGCAGGGATTACGGTCAACAAAAATACTGTTCCAGGCGAGAAGAGAAGCCCTTTTGTCACCTCAGGTATTCGTATTGGAGCAGCAGCCCTTACGAGTCGAGGGATGAAAGAGGCTGAGTTTGAGATTATTGCCAACAAAATAGCTGATGTACTTGACAACATTGAAGATACCGATCTACATGCCAAGATCAAAGAGGAGATGAGAGAGCTTGCTTCTGGATTTGTTATTTACGATAAGGCTATCTACTAGTTTTGAAAATAGATATTTTTGACCTCTCTTTTGAGAGAGACTTTTACTATATTGAACGTAAAAATATCGTTGAGAAGATTACCATAGAGAATCGTACTCTCTATAGTAAATTTGAAAAAATAGAGGAGCCACCCACTCCTCTATTGATACAACAACATCTACAGGGGCTATTTGTTATGGCTCTACCTTGTAGCAATAATGGCAAGGTTGATTATCTTATTATTGAGTATGAAAAAGAGAACAATGATCACTTCTACCATCTCATTAAATACCTTCTTAAGTCACTTAATATCACCACCTTTTATACCTATAAAAGCAGTAGACCCAACCATATTCAGATTTTTATTCCCCGTAATAATTTAAAGCTTCAAGATGCCTATGATCAAGTTGAAAAAATAGAACAGATTTTAGAAATTAAGTCCCCTAAAAGATGCCAAATTCTCCCCAATAAAAATTTACCAATAAATCATAATAAAATAAGACTTCCGCTCAAAAAAATGTAATTTCACGCTATTAAATAATCATAGTTGTGTTATACTCTGTTTAAAAAAAATGGAGACCTTTTTAATGGAAAATAAAAACCTTAATGACATCGTTATCGAAGATGCAGACAACTCAAAAAAAGCACAGCTAAAAAATATTTTGACCCTTTTAGCTCTACTCTTTATTATTTTGGTTATATCGATTGTAATTACCAAACTAATCTTAGGAAGTGACGAAGAGAGCAGTGAAGCAACAGCAATCACTACAGAGGTAAACAAAAGCAATGAGGATACACTAAACACTACAGCAACATCAATAGCAGCAGGAGTGGCAACAGCTGCGGCAACTACACACGCACTTACAAACAAAGAGCCATCAACAAATAGCTCAACTCGCAATAGTGCTACCACAACAAAAGCACCACTTCTTACAGAGAGAAACAGTTCATCAAGAACCAAAGCACCACTTAGAGAAGAGCCTACCCAAACAAAAGCACCAAAGAGAAGAAGCACAACAACAGAGAACCACCCTCCTAAAAGAGTTTCGACCTATACCAGACCAAAATATGTGGTAAACAAGAGACCGGTCAAAACAGAGACCAAAGAGCCTGTAAAACATCTAGCCAGTGCCACACGTGGGTACTATATCAAGGTTGGTACATTTAAAGATGCAACAACCGCTGTTAGAAACATCAAATCAATTAAACTTAAATATAAAACTATTAAAACAAAAGAGGGATTGACCCGTGTACTAATTGGACCATTCTACTCACAAAAAGATGCACAGAGTCATTTAGCAAAAGCCAAAGCTCATGTAGCTAGAGATGCCTATATTACAAAAATTAAGTAGTGAGATGACGAAGCAAATACTATTTGACCAGCTAACCCCCGTAGCACTCTACGGGGAGATAAAAAAGCTTTTTGATGGGGATATTACTATGCTTTTTGAGAGTGTGGTCAATAGTAGCGATGGTAACTTCTCTTTTATTACCATCGGTGCAATGGAGCGTATCGTCTACAAAAATAACGAAACGTACCATACCAATCCTCAAGGAGTAACTCAAAGCATAGAGGACGATCCCTTTAATTTCTTGCAAACCTACTACCAAAGCATCGATCAAGTAACATATCAACAACGCTCAGAGGAGCTTGGTTTCTCTTTTACCGATGGATTTATTGGGTTTATCGGATATGATATGGTTAAGGTGTTTGAACCAACACTTAAAAAGTATATGGATCACCTCAATGATCCCCTAGAGACACCTGATCTTGATCTGGTACGCCCCTCTGTGATTATGGCTTTTTCTCACAAGAGATCTACCTTGACCATCATTCAAAATGATGAAAAATATCATGATGCCATTGCAAAAATAGAGAAGTCTCTCTCTGAGCCTATCTATCCCCAACCTCTACTACCTGCCATATTAGAGGGAGAGGGTAGTTTCTCTATCGAAGAGGAGGCATACAAAGAGCTTGTCACTCAATCCAAAGAGATGATCCGATCAGGAGATGTCTTTCAGATTCTTTTGGCAAATCGATATACCCAAAAAGGGAAAATCGATCCCTTAAGCTTCTATCGACGTCTACGCTCCAAAAACCCCTCCCCTTATCTCTTTTTGCTCGATTATGAGGAGTTCTCTATCTGTGGGTCCTCTCCTGAAGTAATGGTGAGACTTAACAATGATGAGATTCTATTGCGTCCTATTGCAGGAACCAGAAAACGAGGCAAAAATCCTAAACGAGACAAAGAGCTAGAGCATGAGATGCTCAATGATCCAAAAGAGCGTGCTGAGCATCTTATGCTTATTGATTTAGGACGTAATGACGTAGGAAGAGTTGCCAAGGTCGGCACTGTCAAAGTAACGGATATGATGAGAGTAGAGCGATACTCTCATGTTATGCATATGGTGAGTGACGTAAAAGCGGAGATTGCCAAAGAGAAAGATATGTTTGATCTCTTTAGAGCAACCTTTACCGCAGGAACCATGACAGGAGCACCAAAGATCCGAGCCATGGAGCTTATCGCACAATATGAGGGTCTTAAACGGGGGTTCTATTCAGGCTCTATCGGATATTTCGCTTTCAATGGAGAGATGGATAGCTCTATTGCTATTCGTACCTCACTAATTAAACCTGACAGTATCACCCTTCAAGCAGGAGGAGGTGTGGTAGCAGACTCTATTCCTGCATTGGAGTACCTAGAGGTCACAAACAAACTAGGAGCACTGCTCTCTACCATCAAGGATATGCAGTCTACCCCATCAACTTCTGACTCAACTCACTCCACTGCGCTTTGATCTCATCGTATCCTGCTTGATATGCCATCTCTATCTCTGAAAAGTCAAAGAGGTGCATATTGGCTACCCCTTTAATCTCCAAATAAGCATCGGTAAGTTTTCTAGCAGAGAGTGAGTTTGAACGAATCATGATTAAAATAGAACGAATCAGTAGTGACTTAAAACTATCAAGCCTCTCTGCTCTTAGTGGGTTGATATTGATTGCTAAATTTTTTTCATAATAGGATTTAAGTGGTTTAACAGGAAGGTTGTCTGAAAACCCCCCATCTATATAGTAGTGCTTACCAATCGCTTTGGCTTCATAGAGTGGAGTAATGGTTGAAGAGGCAATGGTATAACTAATTGGATCACCCTCTTTAATATAGTGATGAGATCCTGTGTCGATATCCGTTACACAAGTATAGCAGGGAATTTTGAGTTCATGGTATGAGGAGACAGGAATTGTCTCCCGAAGTTTCTGCTCCAATTTTTTCATAGAGAATATCCCAATACTCTCTAATCTCGACCAAACAAAGAGCTCTTTTTTCTCTAAAGTGCTTAAAAATTTTAGCATCTCATCACTCCCAAGACCATAAGCTACAAAGAGTGCCACAATCGCTCCTGCACTACTTCCTGCTACTGCGGTAATCTCTACACCCTGCTCTTCCAAAAACTTGATGGCACCCACATGAGCAGCACCACGCAACCCTCCACCGCTAAGACTGAGTGTAATTTTCATAAGACCATAACCCCTTTGTGATATCCTTATCAGATTGCAAGACTACGATTAAGTTCCTCCTCACTACTGATAAAATCTATCTTTGTAATCGTACCGTGATCTAATTTAGCAACAGCAATTTTATCTGCTTTTGCTTCATTTTTAAGTATTTTTGCAATAGCCTCATCGTAGATTAAGAGTACAGAATAGCTACTTTTTTTGAGGTCTGGTAATGCAAAGGTATTTCTAATAATTGTTGGCATAGGGCTAATATCTGCAACAAATAGCGTATGACGCTCCTCTAGGTACTCTTTTGGTTGTTTCTTTAGAAACTCCTTTACTATATGTCCTGTATCTTTTGCAAAAACAAAAATTATCTGTTGGGTATCATCAGTAATAGCGTGAGATTTATCAAATTGATCAGGAAGTGTTAATGTAAGTTTGGATCCTTTATTAATACCATTAGTCGCGGTAACATGATATCTACTTGGATCATAGTTGTCCTTGCCATTAATAGCAAATGTTGCTCCTACAGCAATAAGTATTAGCAAAAGTAGTGATAGGAAAATTTTTTTCATCTCTTCTCTCCATTTAAAATAATAGTGGATTATAACAAAATTCTATGAATAGGAGCTAAATACTCCTATTTATTAAGTGAATAGAGAATTTTTTGAGGATTTTTGTTGTACTTGGCAAGATAGAAACAACTGCATATTATATCAAAAAAGATTTGTTCTAAAATATTCTTTTGTATTAGTTTATATTTTTAATTTTCAATCCTCCTGAATAGTACGACAGATCTCCAATGCACGCTCCTTTGCCTGTTCTACATCGCTATCAAGCACCAAACTAACTGCCATTCTACGACCAATGTGTGACTCTGGTTTTCCAAATACCCTAACAAATGAGGAGGCACTAAATGCTGATGAGGGAATATCCAAGATAGGGTTGGTTGACTCTTTTTGGGCTTTATAGGCGCCACACGCACCTGCCTCATAGGTAGTAAAGTCCAAAGGTAGTCCCAATACTGCTCTAACATGCAGTGCAAATTGACTCTGACTCTGCGTAATAAGTGTTACCATCCCTGTATCGTGTGGGCGGGGGCTAAGTTCGGAGAAATAAACCTCCTCTCCCTTGACAAAAAACTCTACCCCAAATATCCCTCGACCTCCTAATCCATCGGTCACGGCTTTGGCAATTGTTTTGGCTTTTTGTAGGGCTATATCACTCATTGGCATAGGTTGCCATGAGAGGATAAAGTCACCATCTTTCTGGAGATGCCCAATCGCATCACAAAAGAGTGTTCCTGTCTCATTGCGTACCGTAAGTAGCGTAATCTCATAATCAAATGAGATAAACTCCTCAACAATCAGTTCACTAGAATCCCCTCTTGCCTCTTTGGCAATCTCCCATGATTTTTCTATATCCTCTATCCCTCTAGCGATACTCTGCCCATGTCCTGAACTGCTCATAACAGGTTTAATCACACAAGGAAAGCCTATCTCTTTTGTCGCAGATTTTAGCCCCTCTAGGGTGGTAACAAATTGGTATTTTGAGGTATTAAGTCCCAACTCCTCTGCTGCAAAAAGACGAATATTTTTACGATTCATGGTCTTGTTAACCGCTTCTGCATTAGGAATGACATGAAATCCTTTGGCTTCAGCTTCAAAGAGTGCATCAATTGAGATCGCTTCGACCTCAGGGAGGATAAACGTGGGTTGCTCTTTTTCAATTAGGGCAACCACTGCCTCTTTGTCTTGCATATCAATCGCATAGCTACGATTGGCAACTAGGTGTGCAGGTGCATTCTCATACTTATCTACGGCAATAACTTCAACACCTAGACGTTGGGCTTCAATTGCCACCTCTTTTCCTAGTTCTCCTGAGCCTAAAAGCATAATTTTAGTTGCATTGTTTTGTAGTGGTGTGGTGAATTTCATCATGTAAACCTTATATAAAAAATTGCTATTATTGTAGCGAATCATTCTAAAAATTTTTGTTGAACATAAACAGATATCGATTAACTTTTGGGCTCTCCTGTTTGATTATCCTCCTCATTTTTGACCATATTTTTTTGGGTAGATTTACTTTTGATCATCCATTTTTTGAATGGTTGCAAAGAGGAGATATATGCTGCAACATCTTTAAACTCCTGATCCGTAAGAGGAAGTGTTGGCATTGCATTGGCACTATACCCAAAAGCCTTATAGAGTGCATAGGGATCTTTGGCATAATACTCAATCTCCTCTTGGTGTCGAGTATAAGCAACCATATTAAAATCAGGTCCCATACCTCCACCACCATTAATAGTATGACAAATAGCACAATTAGCTTTATAGACCTCTTCCCCTGCTTTAATATCCCCAAAAAGAGGGCTTATGCTCAAGAGTAAAGCTGTTACAAGTATTTTTTTCATTATCAAAACTCCATGTATAGATTTTCTAAAAAAGGACTATAGTTTAAATAAGATAAAATTACTCTTAATTAAAGACAAATAAGAGTAATTTTCTCCTATTTAGAAGATCTCTCTAAAAAATCTTGATATAAATCATATTCTTTCTCTTTAATTTACACTATAATAATCTATATTTATAAAACTTATAATCTATAACTATAATAATTATAAGTTTTATTTGATTATTTTGAGGAGAAGATATGCACCCCAGTTTTACCAAAGCAAAAATTTTTGCATCATTGGCATTGATTATTTTAACCTTAGGGTTTACCTTTCCTATGATTGCTTTTCATGGAACGCTCAATAAGATTAATGAAGGAAAAGTTGAAGAGATCTCATCACTGAATAAATGGGTATGGAACCTCTATAATCAAGGGAGGTATAAGAGTGTTGCAACCCCCAAAGAGTCACACAACAATCTTGACGGCATGATAGAGAGTGCTTCAGAGATAGGAGTTGCTTCTCTTCCTATTTGGGCAGTTTCACTTGAAGCACCAAACTATCCAAAAGAGGCATTTCCTCAAGGGATTCCTGTCTTTTTTCACTTTGATGGATTTAGTGGAGAGGTGCATGAGATGAATACTATTAACCACTATGTTGGGATGGATCCTATGTGGGTTGGCGGTCAATTTGAACGTGAAATTGGGATCTATGCTCTTCTTTTATTATCCCTTTTTATGATCTATTTTATCGCCTATAACAAAAAAATCTTTACTCTAGCAATGCTAATTCCTGTCTCTCTGCCTATTCTTTTTATTGCAGACTACTCCTATTGGCTCTACTGGTTTGGACACAATCTACATGACTGGGGAGCATTTAAGATTAAACCCTTTATGCCTACTGTTTTTGGGGATGGAAAAATTGCTCAATTTACAACCCACTCCTACCCTACTATAGGATTCTATCTACTAATAGCAATTGCTATATTGAGTCTATTAGCAGTATTGGCAAAAAACAAAGCAATGAGAGAGAGTGCATAGGATGGTGGCAACCATGCCTCCTACCAAAGGTAAAAAATTGATTAAATTACTCATTACCCTTTTATCATTATCAACGCTACTTTGGGCAAATACGCTACAAGAAGCAATTGATAGAGCACCCATAGGCTCTATTCTCAAACTTCCAAAAGGTATCTACAAAGGGAGTATTGTTATAAAAAAACCTCTAACCTTAATAGGAAAAGAGCAGGGGGTGATTATTGATGGGGAGGGTAACGGTACTGTTATAAAAATAGAGAGTGCTTATGTAACACTTAAAAATCTAAAAATTGTAGGGAGTGGATCATTAACACACACCCTAGATGCGGCTATTACAATCAAGAATGCCAAACAGTGTGAAGTGAGCAACTGTATCATCGATGATTCTCTTTTTGGTATTGATATGCAAAATGTTAATAACTCTCTTATTCAGGATAATCTTATCTCCTCTAAAGATTTTGATTTAGGGTTGCGTGGAGATGGATTACGTTTATGGTATAGCAATGACAATATTATTCGAAAAAATAGACTTATAAAGTCACGAGATATGGTGGTTTGGTACTCACATGGAAATATTATAGAAGAGAATTATGGAGAGTATAATCGCTACTCATTGCATTTTATGTATGCAGGAAAAAATATTGTCCGAAACAATACCTATAGACACAACTCTGTAGGAATCTTCTTTATGTACTCCAAAGATACCATTGCAACGGGTAATGTAATAGAGAGTTCTATTGGGGCAACGGGAATGGGTATTGGTCTTAAGGATGTTAGTAATTTTACCATAAAAGACAATACCATTATCTACTGTGCACAAGGGCTCTATATTGACCGGTCACCCTTTGAACCAAATACCCACAACTGGATAGAGAAAAATAAGATTCTCTACAACTCAGAGGCGTTACATTTTCACTCCTTGAGTGAGAATAATATCCTTAAACACAATATTATCAAAGGGAATATTGAAGATATTGTCAATGATAGTAGAGGTAGCAAAACCAATAATAATGAGATTATAGGAAACTACTGGGACAACTATGCAGGATTTGATCGAGATAGGAACAATATAGGAGATACTCCTCATAAGGTCTATCAATATGCTGATCAATTATGGGTATATAATCCTGATGTAAAATTCTTCTATGGATCACCTGTAATTTCATTACTAAATTTTTTAGCAAAATTGGCTCCCTTTTCAGAGCCTATTTTTTTACTCGAAGATGAAAAACCAATAGTAAAACTGGAGGGTTAATAGTATGGCAACAATAGAGACAGAACGACGAGATTTTTTGAAATATTCTACTTTAGGTGTATTGGGATTGGTTTTGGCAGGAGGAGTAGGGTTGAGTCCTTTTCTTAATGCCACTGAGATGAGACTTCGTCCACCAGGAGCTGTCGATGAACATACTTTTTTAGGACTCTGTATTAAGTGTGGGCAGTGTCTACAGGTCTGCCCATTTCACTCTATTGAGTTGGCTGACTGGACAAAAGGAGCAGGAGAGGGAACCCCATATATTGATGCCAATATTCGTGGTTGCTGGGCATGTGAAGCAGTACCTTGTGTCTTGGCCTGTCCATCAGGAGCATTGGATCATGAGTGTTCTACCATTCAAGATTCACATATGGGCATTGCCGTTTTAACATCTCCTGAGAGCTGTTTGGCAATGAGCAATACCCCTATCCCAAAAGGCTTTAATAGTCAAATGCACCGATTTACTGATGGGGTGAATAATGTCACACAACTTGAACTTGATCTTCTTGAAAAGCTTGATAAATTTGAAGGAAAAGCCTGTACACTTTGTGCTGATATGTGTCCCATTCCCAACCCTATGTCTGCGATTGCTATGGTACCTGATGCTAATGGGGGCAAACGACCTGAAATCTATGATGGATGTATTGGATGCGGTGCTTGTCAAGAGGTCTGCCCTACCAGCACTCCCTCTATTGTTATCAAGCCAAGGGTTACTTACGAAGAGCAGTACAAAAAAGGAAACAGATGATAAAAAAGATACTACTAAGTTCAGCACTTTTTCTTTGGATGGGATGTGGAGAAGATGCTACCAAACAGACCAAACCAATCGAGAGTCCTACCAATACCCCAACCATAGAGATAGTTGCCAACAAGAATGCTAAAGAGATTAAAGTTGCAGAACATAAAAAACACCAAAGAGATCAAAATGATACTTACTATTATGACTATAATATCAAAAGTGAATATGATCAAAATGCACAACCTGCTAATAGTGATGCCTCTGTACGAATAAAACCACGTACAGCTATTGAGGCAAATATGAACATACGAAGCCCCTATGAAAATGTACAAATTGATATGTTAGTAGGGAAGCTAAGTCGAACTTTTCGTATTAAATGTTCTGCCTGTCATGATGATTATGCCAATGGTGTCATTGGTCCATCTTTGTTATCTAAAAACTCTGATGAGATCTTTAATACCATTGCAGATTTCAAAAGTGGGAAAAAAAGTAACCCACTTATGGATGGATTGATAGATCACATGAGCGAAGATGAGATTCGTGCTTTAGCAGATGAGATTTATACCTTTAACCAAAAAATCAAAGAGATGAGGAGTAAGTAGATGAAAAATATTGTAGTGGGTATGTTAACCGTAATTATTTTTGGATTGATGGGATATACCTTTATGCAAGGGGGAGCTTATCATGGTGGAGAGGCTGGTCATATTATCAAGGATATAAGCAGTAATCTCAACAGTACCCAAAATAGCAACATTGCAGAGAAGGATGATCGAACAAAAGAGAGGGACAAACTCAAAGCCCTTAGAGAGAAAGCTGGAAATGCAGGGGCATTTGAGGTGAGTCAAGCTTATAAAAGCAAATGCTCTTCTTGTCATGGAGTTAATGGTTTAGGAGAACAAAATGGCAAAAAATTGATGGGACCTAAACTCTTTGGACAGAGTGCAGATGAGATTTATCAAAAACTGGTTGATTTCAAAGCGGGACGTAAAGAGAACATGATTATGAAAGGTCTTCTTATTAAATTAAATGAAGCCGACTTACGAGAGTTTGCAGATGAGATTGGTGAGTTCCCTGCACGAGCAGCAGCACAAAACAAATAACTGTAGGGGGCGATTGCCATCGCACCATTGATATCTAGGAGAAAGAAAATGGACAAATACAACCACCGAGAGACGATCAAGAATAGCACCTTTTGGTCAACATTTTGGAGTACCACCAAAGAGGGAAAAACCAAACCCTCCTACAGGATGAAACGATGGATTTTGGTTATCTCTATCCATCTACTTTTCTTCCTGTCATTTTTTATTGATTTACAAGTATTAGAGGGGACACTCAATGGTTCAAGATTCTTAGGTTTTCACATGATTGATCCATTTACCACACTAGAGGTTTGGTTAGCAACCCACCATATCCCTATCAATATTGTAATTGGAGTATCTACAATAGTTATCGTCTATCTATTACTTGGTGGACGAACCTATTGTGCATGGGTCTGCCCCTATGGAATAGTTAGCGAGTATGGGGAGAAGCTACACAATACTTTGGTCAAAAAGGGCATCATTAAGGAGAGAAAATTTGATCACCGTATCAAATACCTCTTTTGGATTGCTTTTTTGACAATGGCATTTGTTAGTGGATATATTATCTTTGAGAGTTTTTCTGTGGTAGGGATTCTTAGTCGAACCATCGCTTATGGTTGGTCATTGGCACTTATCTGGGTAGTAGTAGTATTTGCCATTGAGGTCTTTTTCTCCCGACGAGCATGGTGTAGTTATATCTGTCCTATTGGTACTACTTATGGCATGATTGGAAAAGTTTCAGCGCTACGTATTCAATGGAATGACAATTGTGATAGCTGTATGGTCTGTCATGATGTCTGCTTTGAACCTCAAGTATTAGAGATTACCAAGCCAAAATATAAAGAACAGATTGCTCAAAAAGAGATAAAAACCCAATATATTACAGGTGCAGACTGTACACTCTGTGGGCGATGTGTCGATGTCTGTCATGTTGATGCGTTGGGGTATGATTTTAGATTAAAAGATCTGGTTTAATCCAAATTTCAACCTACTAATATTTGGATCTTTACCACCTCTATTAACACTAATTTAACAAAACTATATTATCATATTGCAATAGAAAAAGGAGAAAGAGAAATGAAAATCAAACGACTACTTGCACTAAGCCTTATGGCACTGCTCTTTGTTGGATGTGCCGAGAATGGGCAAGGAGCCAAAAAGAAGATGATGAAGAGCCGATATCAATCGGTCAAGATGGATCAAGCACAACTCTTGATGAAGGGCAAAAACAGAACCTCTTGTACAGTATGTGGGATGAAGCTTCCTATGTTTTACAAAACCAGTCATGCAGCCAAAGTAGATGGTCACCAAGAGCAGTTCTGTTCAATTCACTGTCTACTCAATACCATCAATCAAGGCAAAAAGGTTACAGATATGCAGGTCGTAGACAATGAGACTCTCAAGTTTATCCCTGTTAACCAAGCTTGGTATGTGGTCAAAAGTAATAAACCTGCCACCATGAGCCGTGTAAGTAAATATGCCTTCAAAGATAGAGCCAAAGCAGAAGCTTTTGCCAAAAAATTTGGTGGAGAGGTGATGAATTTTGAAGGAGCATTGGCTGTTGCTAAAGAGGATTTCAAAAAATAAGGAGAGCCATTTGAGGTCTATTATACTACTTTTGTTGCTCTTAAATCTCTCTCTAGCAGAGGATCTCTCCTCTGCCAAAGTAGCGCGATTGATCAAAAAAGGAGCCAAAATTGCCACCAAGCTTTGTGACCAAAAGCAACTTGTAGATCTTTTGGGTACGCCCAAAGAGATAGAGCAACACCTTACCAAGAGCAAACCCTGTGGCGATCTTAATACCAAACATCAACACGCTCTTGCCTACTACTTAGCCAATCGCCAAGAGCATAATCAAACCACCTCCCATATCGATGTTCCTACTGATGCCAAATGCCCTGTCTGCGGAATGTTTGTACACAAATACCCCAAATGGTCAGCCGAGATGATTATCAAAGGGAGACAATACTATTTTGATGGGGTTAAAGATATGATGAAGTACCATATCTTTGATGGTGATTTCCCCTATAATCGATCAGATATTACCCAAATCAACGTAAGTGATTTCTATACCCTCAAAGCAATCGATGCCCACATGGCATACTATGTAATTGGAGCCGATCTCTTTGGACCAATGGGCGATGAGCTTATCCCTTTTGAGAGCAGAGAGGAGGCAGATAACTTTATGCGTGACCACAACGGCAAGAGGATTTTACGCTTCAAAGAGATTGATGCCCAAGTAATTATGCAACTTGATGGACACTCATTGTGATCAAGCCTTTTATGATACTCTTTTCCATACTCCTCTTGATAATAGTGACACTTGCACTACACCACCAAAGAGACAACGCTCAAGAGAAGGTGCTTATGGCTATTGTCAAAATTACCAAGAGTGCTACCCCTGCTTTGGGGGTGGGGTTTGATAAACCACGTCAACTTCATGGGGCAAAACAGAACCTCATCTATCCAGAGATGCCCACAACCTCAACACTGGAGTTTATCTATGTTCAATAGAGCATTTTGGCACTTTTTGACCCTTCAGCTCTTCAAAGAGCGACAGAGACACATCGCCACCCTACTCCTCTCTACGCTACTGGTTTTTCTGCTTAGCTCAATACTCTTTATCTCTGCTTCTCTTCGCCATACACTAACCCAAACCCTCAAAGCACAACCCGATTTTGTCATTAGTCGCACCCAAGGAGGCTCACGCACAGCAACCCCATTAGCGTGGGCAGATGAACTTGCAGAGATCTATGGTATCTCCAAAATCACACCAAGAGTATATGGACGCTACTTCTTCAAAGAGAAAAGGGAGTCATTTTTGATTATGGGGGTTGATTTTTTAGAAGAGCAGACACACCAAGGTTTGGAGCAACTCCTTAACGAGAGTAATCTAAAAGATCTTCTATCAGGCAAAAAGATGCTTATAGGAGAGGGGGTCAAAAGGTTTTTGAGTGCCAACTTTTATGACAATGAGTATAAATTTCTCACCCCAAAAGGTAAGTTTGTTACGGTAACCATTGCACAGACGCTTCCTGCAAAAAGCAATCTTCTAAGCAACGATATGATCATTATGCCATTGGCGTTGGCTCAAGAGATTTTGGGATATGACCAAGAGGAGGTGAGCGATATTACCTTCAATGTGCCAAACCCTGATGAGTGGCAAAATATCAGTGACAAAATCGCCTCACTACACTATGATCTACGCATCACCAACAAAAGAGAGGTTGCTAAGAGCTATGAGCATCTCTACAACTTCAAAGGGGGACTCTTTTTGGTACTCTTTATTATTCTCTTGGCAACCTTTTTATTGATACTCTATCAACGCTATAGCATGGTCTATAGTAGTGAAAAGCGACAGATTGGACTACTTCGGGCAATGGGATGGAGCATTACAGAGGTACTACAACTCAAATTTGCAGAGACACTCTTGATCACTCTCTTGGCTTTTCTCTTAGGCGTAGTAATGGGCTATCTCTATGTCTTTATCTTGGATGCACCACTATTGAGTGCTATCTTCTTAGGAGCAGAGAATTTAGAGAGGCATCTAACCTTTACGCCTGTAGTAGAGCTCTCCACACTAAGCACTATTTTTCTCATCTATGCCCTCCCCTCTATTACGGCAGTTATTATCCCTGTTTGGCGAGTAGCCATTACCGATGCAAAGGAGGCGATGTTATGATTAGGATTCAACACCTCAACAAAAGCTACACCCAAGGGGAGAGTCAAAGCACCATCCTCAAAGATATCAATCTAACCATCGCCAAAGGGGAGACGATCATTCTCAAAGGGGTAAGTGGTAGTGGCAAAACCACCCTACTCTCACTCATTGCAGGATTGGAGAAACCTACCTCGGGGAGTCTACTAATTGACCAAGAGCCAATCCATAAACTCCCTGATCTATTCGCCTCCAAACTAAGAGCAGACAAGATCGGCATGATCTTTCAACACTTCAATCTTATGGAGCATCTCAGTGTCGCAGAGAATGTGATGATCCCCCTTATTCCTCGTCGATGGCACCTCAAAAAGATCAACCAACAGGTAACCCAAGCACTCCAAAAAGCCAATATCTCTCACAAAGCAAACACCCTTGCTTCTCGTCTCTCAGGTGGGGAGAAACAGCGTACGGCTATTGCCAGAGCATTGGTGAGTGCCCCTGAGATTATCCTCTGTGATGAGCCTACTGCCAATCTCGATAAGGAGAACTCCTTGAGACTCATTGCAATGCTCAAAACCCTCCATCAAGAGGGCAAAACCATTGTGATTGCAACACACGATCCACTCTTTGAGCAACTCTCCTTTCCACACAGAATCATCCCCATTGAGAATGGAGAAATTGTTGATGTTTGATACGCTCTTCCCTTTGAATGTTCTGGTCTATCTACTAAGTGAGAGCATCTTGGGTCTACTACTCTTGATCGCATTTGGGGTGGTTACAAAGATTCTACTTCAGTGGGATTTTGAATCATTCACTCCTGAACAGTTCAAACGAGAACAATATGCCTATCTAATCAACACCATTACCCTCTTTATCTTTGTGATGAAGTTTCTGCTACTGCTCTATTTTGCTTATACCATCGATGCACTCTCGATACTTGTACCAGGTGCGATGTGTGCTGCGGGGGTTATTACTGCCAATGGGTATGGAGAGCCTCTTTTGGCTCTTAAGCTAACTATTCTCTTTTTGTTGATACTCTGGTTCTATCTCAATCATTATGACCTTTTGAGCAAAAATCACCAATGGTTCCAAGAGAAATCTCTTCTCTTTATGGTGATTTTCCTCTTTGTTGTGCTAGAGATGTGGTTAGATTTCACCTACTTTACCCACATCGATACCAACCAAGCAGTAAGCTGTTGCTCTGCTCTTTTTGGACAACTAGAGGGGGCAAATCCTCTCCCCTTTGGTCTTGATACCACCACCCTATTGATCCTATTTTATCTGCTTTTTGGATTGAGTATATTAACCCTCTTGCTAGAGAAACCACTGCTCTATATCCCTAGCAATCTACTCTTTGTCTATCTTGCTTATTATAGTATGGTCTATTTTTTTGGTACCTATATCTACCAACTCCCCACCCACAAGTGTCCCTTCTGTATGCTTCAATCAGAGTACTACTATATTGGGTATCTTCTATGGTTTTCTCTCTTTATTGGCTCATTTATGGGTATCAATAGAGCGATTATTATACTCTGGCTAGATCCGTCCCACTCCCTACCCTCTCGCAATTGGGTTATGGGACTATTAAGTTTTTTTGTAGGAGTCGCCTCTCTCTATCCTCTGATCTACTATTGGCGAAATGGGGTATGGTTATAGATCATTATCCATATTTTTGAAATTAATTTTCTGAAGATACTGTCTTGATTTTTAGGGGCATTATACTCTTTAATTTAAAATAATGGTTTGACTCTTTATCTCTGGAAACCAACAGAGCAACTGCTGATTGGTTTTTTGTGAAATCATACTATAAAATGGCTCTAATCTCTCCATATCTTTTAGCTGAATGGTTAAGCCTTTTACCGTTTTGGTTGCATCAATATCAACCACAATCCCAAGCTCATCTAAAATCTGCTCTTTAAGTAGTTCAAAATCTATCTGCCCAAAACGGTTGTGGGTGTTTTTATGCCCCTGCATCACTTTGACTGCTTTACCAATGCCACAAACAAAACTGCATGAAGCAAAACCCAACTCCTCTACTATCATCAACGCATCATAGACGAAATTTCCTATCTCTACTATCTGCATGGCATCATAATGCTCTTTGGCATAGGCAAACGAGCTATTTCCTAAAGTCAATAGAGCATGGCTATAACCGTTTGCTTTGGCTACTCCTAGTTCTGCTCTGATAGAGTCCATATAGGCATCGGCTGAGATGGGTTTGACAAAACCTGTCGTTCCTAAAATGGAGAGACCACCCAAAACACCTACTTTGGCATTGGCTGTCTGCTTGGCTATCTTTTCGCCATTGGTTATGGATATGGTTGCATAGATGGGTCGCTTTTGGTCTGTGATATGGTCACACTTACGGTAAATCTGCTCTATGGCTTGTAGTGGCAGAGGGTTGATGGCAGGGTAGCCTTTGGGAGGTTTTAGCCCCTCTTTTGTCACCACACCCACACCAAGCCCTGCATAGAGTTTTAGATAGCCTATCTCATAGGGTTTATGTCTTAGAGGGTTACGTTTCAAATCCTCTAATCGGTCTGAAACACTCACCACTATCTCACACCCTTTGGTGACATCTAGGTCATCGTTGTCCATCTTATTGGTTATGGAGATAGCTCTTGTTTCTGTAGCCCCAAAAGCCTCTAGTGCCGACCTAAATGCAAAAGAGGCATGAACGCCTGTGGTGTAGCCTCTTCTTAGTTTTTTACTCATAAACTTTCATGGGAATAAAGTGCTTCTTATCTAGCTCTTCTAACAGCACCCTATCTTCGACCAAAAGGGTAAACAGCTCTCGCCAATCTTTCTCTGTAAAGTTGTGTGTATGACGCAACCAAAGGGCATTGTTTTTCATGTTTCCATTGGCTTGAGTGTTCTCTGTTATTTGACACACTTGACGAAAACGACACGCCCCATAACACCCTGTACGAGAGATTTTTATACGGTTTTTACCCTTGTTGAGTCCCATATCTTTAAGTATCTCACGAAGCTCTGTGGCTTTGTCACTTTTCCCTGCTTTGGCACATCGCTCTCCATCGCATAGCATAAGCAATGTCTTGTAGTGCATTATTGGACGATTGGCATCAAAATCTTTGGGTTTACAAGCAAACCCCTCAACCACCTCTTGCCCCATCTCATTGATTTTAGGCATGAGCCACCCTTTGAGTCAATACCAACTTATCGATAGAGGCATGATAGGGGATATTGAACTTTTTTATCTCATCGTTTAATCTATACTCTATATCCATTGTTTTGTTAGATTTGATATGTTTCACCGAGACTATCTCAATGGTCTGGTTTTGATAGGTAGCGATATCCTCTTTTTTTATTTTGGTTGTTTTATCTTCGTAGTAGGCACACATTTTTTAATTATCCTTAATTTTTAATTCCAAAATCTTTCAAATAATTTCTACCTAAACCATAATATCCTGAAGCATAGTGCTTTGCTTTATTTTCAATATATTTCCAGAATCTTTCGGTTTTCATAATCTTTTGTAATTTCAATAAATCTTTTTTTGAAGCATAAGCACACATACCATTATAGAAATATAAATTTTCATCTTCGCTATAAAAAGTTTTAAATCCTTTTTTTACTAATTGTGGAAAAAACAACTTTTCTTTTCTAAGTTCTAAAGACTGACTTCTACCAAAAGCATACCAATCAGGATATTTTCCATTACCTTTATCTCTAGTAGCAAGTAAATCTTTTTGTGTTAATAGGTATTTATATGCATTAGGATATAAATTTTGAAATTCTTCTTTTTCAATAAAAATAGGTTTTCCATTTTTATCATGCTTGTATGGAAATATAATTTTTTCAATAAGTTCATTAAAATTATCATATTTAGCTAATTTATTACTATTTATAATATCTTTACAAACTTTTTTTTCTATAGGTGAACTATCATCTTTATAATAATATTTTTCATCTTCTTTAATAGGCTTAAATATATACACATTATTTTTTAAAGTAGCAATTCCACTTTTTGTATCATATATTGTTCCAAAAGGTACACCACAAGATTCTGCTTTTTTTACAAAAATATTATCTTTTAAATACCACCCTTTAAATGAATCTAAATCTTCATATTTTTCTTCTATAAATTTTAAATTATTTAATTCTCTTAGTTTAGTTGATTTTTCTTGTGTATATGAAACAAAACCCTCATGATTCTTTTGAATAAAACATAAACAAGTATAAGTCATCCTTGATTGAAATATCTGTTCATCTCCAAAATCTATTATTTGAAGTAATGCTTTTTGTTGTTCAAAATACTCCCTAATAGCACGACCATTTACACTATTAATAAAACTATTAACAGTGATATATCCTAATATTCCATTTTCTCTTAAAAGCTCATAACCTATCTGAAAAAACGGTATATACAAATCAGGATGCCCAGTTCTACATGTACTCCAATTTTTCATTAAATCTTTTGTTTTATTGTCCATATTGCGAGAACATACATAAGGTGGATTCCCTAATATCAAATCAAATCTTATCTTACCCCAATCATATATTAAACTATCACCTTGATAAAGATTAAAGATAAATTCTTTTTCATCTTCTCCTTCTGTTATTGCCAATAAAGACAAAAGTATTTCTGTTCTCTCTACACTATATTTTTGAATATCTACACCATAAATATTCTCTTGAAATATCTTTTTATAAGATTTGTTTGCTTTAGCTTTTAACTCTTTGCTTGCATCTATTAAAAATCCTCCACATCCACAAGCAATATCTACTACTTTTATATCTTTATAATTATTAATATTTAATTGCTTAAATGACTCTCTAGTAATATAGTTTCTTATTTTTTTAGGTGTATAAATTGCTCCATTTACAAGTTTATCTGATGGAGATATTACAAATTCAAAAACTTCTAATAATGGTTCAAAACATAAGGTTTGATTATATTTATCTAATATGAATAAAAAATCTTTCAATACTAAATACAAATCACTATTTTTACTAATAATCATTTTTTTAATTAAAATATTATTAACAATCTCTTTGTCTTTATGTAATAAAAAACTAGACACCAAAAGCCTATTTACAACTAATGGATCGTTTATCGTGTTTAAAAAATTCAATATTTCTTTATGCAATTAAATCTCACTATGAAATAAATTTGTATATTCTTTTATTTTAATTTGTATTTTTCTAAATTCTCTTAATATTTTTAATTCTAGCTCATGCCCCTCTCCTAAAATATTAAGATACTTATCAATTTCTTTACTTTGTTCTTCTAACTTATCAATCATCCAAAGTAACTCATGTCTTTTTAAATGTAAATTTAAATTTTTATGAATATATTGACCCCTTGAAGTTTTAGCAACAATTTGACCCCTACTATCTCTTGCTAAATGTTCATCATATTCATCTTCACAAGGATCTATGAAACCATCTTCGTCTTGCCATTTATTAGATTTTGCTCTATT
>CAZEUB010000008.1:0-3107 GCA_964515605.1 uncultured Sulfurovum sp.
TAATGGGTGTATATCCTCTAGCCCTTCGTATAAATATAGTTTGATTTTTAACAACCATTATCACACTATCATCACACCCATTAACTATATCTCTATTATGGTCTAATAGATAATCATAAATAGTTGAAAGTTTTTTAATGCTTTTTGTATCAGTACAGATTGGCTCATCTGTAATATTTGCACTTGTTGCTACCAAAGGTCGATTAAGTTTTTTTAAAATTAAAAGATGTAATGGAGTATAAGGCAAAAATAATCCAATGCGTGAAATATTAGGAGCAACTTGTAGGGACAATCCCTTGTGGTTGTCCTTAGATTTCAATAATACAATCGGTCGCTCTTTTGAACTTAATAACTCCTCCTCTTTGGGATTTATTATAGCTATTTTATGAGCCATTTCTATATCTCGAACCATCACAGCAAAAGGTTTAGTGGGTCGTTTTTTTCTATCTCTTAACTTTTGAACAGCAACTTTATTAGTTGCATCACAAACTAGATGATAGCCTCCCACTCCTTTTATGGCTAAGATATTTCCATCAAGAATTAATTGAACTATATTATTATAGATAGCCACAAGGGCTATCCCTACGGAGTTTTGTAATGATAATTGTGTTCCACAATCCCAACATCCTATCGGTTGAGCGTGGTATCTTCTGTTTAGTGGATTATTATACTCTGCTTCACACGCTTTGCACATCTGAAACTTTTTCATAGAGGTATTGACTCTATCATAAGGCAAATCATAGATAATAGAGTATCTAACCCCACAATTTGTACATGTAATAAATGGGTGTAAATATCGTCTATTATTTGGGTCAAAAAGTTCTGCTTCACACGCTTTACAGATAGATATATCAGGTGGGATATTAACAGTTATATCACCACTCTTTTTGGTCTCTATGATTTTAAAATCTTGAAAGTTTTGAAAAGCTACCTCTTCTACCTCTAATGACTCGATAGATGCCAAAGAGGGAAGCTCCTCTTTGATACTATCTATAAACTGCTCCAAAATCTCTTTTGAAGAGTTTATAAAAATCTCAACTCCATTTGAGCCATTGCTTACTGTGCCGTTTAGGTTATATCTTTTGGCTAGGGTGTAGATAAAGGGGCGAAAGCCTACGCCTTGGACTGTGCCTTTTATGGTTAGTTTATGGGTTTTAATCATTAGATTTTTCTAACATCAAAAATAATCTCCTCCAAGGAGTATATCTCATCTCTTAAGGTAGCCTCTATGCCCTCTTTTTTTAAAAAATTCAAAACCACATTGATATACCCATCAAAAGCCTCTTTTAGGGTGCTACTTAAATCAATCTCAAATGTTACATGAGCAGGAACAATTCCTAAGATATCTACTTTAGGAAGCTTTTTTCCTTGGAGTTCTAGCATATCCAAACACTCCAAAACACCTATCTCATGAGCCCCTCCACTATTAATCCCTTTGCCTCCCAACTCCTTAGATGGAATCAGATAGATAGATGATGGGGTGTCATCTATCTCTATAGCATCCAATACCAATATCTTATCATCCTCTTCAAATATTGAGTAGAGATTTATCCCCTCTACCCCTCCATTGATGATAGAGATATCTTGAGTATAGCTATAATTTTTTTTGAGATAGGTAGAGGCATAGACACCTAAACCATCATCTTTTTGTAAGATATTACCTATACCCAAAATAGTCATTATGATTTCACCACGCTTGTCTCCCATCCATCATAAGAGGCACCATATGAACTCAACATATCAATCAAATAAAGTGTCAACTCGTCAATATCATGATAGAATGGTTTATCAATACGATAAAAGCTTACCCCTTTTACTCCATCACTATTTTCTATATCTGACTGTACTTTAAACCCTTCATCTTTCAACTTAAGAAGTAACGCCTCTTTTTTGCTCTCATCTATAAAAAAGAGTTTATGCTCTATGGCACGAGCTAGATGCAAATTATCCTCTTTTGCTTTGAGTGCATCACACGCTTTATGGTTTTGTATAATCTGCCACTCTTTAGCATTTGGATAGAGTAGATTATAGTAGTATCCCCAATCTTCATCCTCTTGAAAACCACTTGTTATCTCATAATCTCCATGTTCATCAAGTGCAAAATTAAGAAAATCTTGCCAATTGTATGTAAATTGCAGATAATACAAAAAGGTCACATAACCATCTGAAAAGATTCGCCCTACATATTTACCAATACGAAATTTAATCAAAGATGCCTCAAGTTTATCTTCTAAGAATGCTATCTCTTGCTCCTCCTCTTTATCTACCAAACCTCTATTGTTTGGAGACTTAAGTTTGACCTTAACAAAGGCTATTTGTGGATAGATATATTTCAACTTCTCAACATCCATTGAAATTCCAGCATTAAACAAAACAGAGGCGACTCTCCCCTCTATGTTTTTCATATATAGTTCCCAATACTCTTGCATTATCTTATCTCCTCATACATTTTACAAAAATAACCCACCATAAACCCCACACTCCTTACCTATTGGTAGATTTTTAGGAAAGAGTAGTTTTCGCATACCCATATGACGCTCAATACGTGCAAAAAGTGCTTGGTTGGCAAAGGTCTCTCCTGTAAAGGTTATGGTATCTACTTTGGTTTTAGTAATAAGTTGTGAGACAATCTCACTCACATAGTCTCCAAAGGACTCAAAAATACTATAGCACATCAAACTAGCCTCCACCCCTGCTATTTTGTAACTCATAACACTTGCTAAAAAGGCGTAGTTATCAAAACGGTTATCTTGAACATGGGTATCTATCTGAATACCACCTTTGCCCATAAACTCTAGTGCCACTGAAGATATACCCTCAAAACTCTCCTCTTCAAGCTCTAGCATAATGGCTGTAACACTGAAGATATCACTCTGCCCACTCAACCCCTCTAGTCGTTGAGTAATCTCTGGAAAATGTTTTTTGTAGTTCTCTACCAATCTATCTGAACCCTCTCTAAGATTGGCAATATGCTCAAACATACTATCTGCCTCAAAAGGGTTTGGTGGAACCACATTGATAACCTCTTTGCCATTATAATAGAGAAAATAGAGCGACTTATCAAAATGAATTCCTATCGCCTTTTGACCGATGTGTTGATGCTCTGC
>CAZEUB010000009.1:0-36070 GCA_964515605.1 uncultured Sulfurovum sp.
AAAGATTTGAAATTTGCACTTGAAGTTGTAAAAGAACATAAAATTGAGTTTGAAAGGGTTTGGAATGAGTGGTTTGATAAAAGGTAAAGAAGTTCATTTTGATGATACATATCTTCATGTAAAACTTGATGATGGAAGAATCATCTCTACTCCAATTGATTGGTATGAACCATTAAAAAAAGCAACACTTAGTGAACTGAAAAACTATAAGCTAATCTGTAAAAATACTGGTATAGAATGGGAAGCTTTAGACTACCATTTAAACATAGAAAGTATGTTGCAAATCTCTGAAAAAAGAGCCGCTTAAAAAGATAACAAGTACTAGCACATTAATATCATACCCCAGCGGGATTTGATATAGTCTTGCAAACAACTTGTTTTCATGATAAATATAATTGTCCAGTTTCACCACGTTATACCAGTTTCTCTAAACTAAAAGCAATAGCTTGATACCATATGAAATCTTTCACCATAAAGAATTTATATGTCACAAGTCTATCACTCGAATGCAAAAACAAATCAGCATTCAAGAGAAAGGATACAATATTCTTGTTTAAGCAATATTGAGCTCTATGCCATACATGGAGTAAGCGTTAAAACTATTTCAAAGTGGAATGGATGCCACTGGATGATTTGGTGGATACGGTTGCTTCATCCATACCTGCTGCCAATAGAAGCAATGTCTATCGTACATTACTCTTTGAGAGCCTTTTTAAATGCTTTTATCTCCCTGCCAATAGAAGCAATGTCTATCGTACATTGATGGCAATGCACAGAGGACAATATAGAGCATAGGCTTACCGCACACACTGGAAAAGGATTTAAATCAATTTTTGCTATACTACAATTTTAACAGACGGCATGGAAGTCTAAGAAAAGAACTGAAAGTCAGAACACCTTTTGAAGCACTTCAGAGTTGGTTTCAAACGAAACCTGAAATATTTAAGATTTCACCCGATGCGTTTCGGGCTTATGCTTTTAATGAAGTAGAACAACGTGGTGAAACTGGACATCTATGAATAGTATCTATCAAACTACTATAGAAGAGTATGTAAAACAAAAAACCAAAAGGAGTAGAGATGCCAAGGAGTATTATTGCCCTTATTTTTGACTTTGATATTACGCTCTCTCCTGATTTTCAACAGCAGGTTCTCTTTGATCATTGGGGTATTCGTGCAGAGGAGTTTTGGGCGAAAGCCTCAAAAAACATGCAACAGGGATATGATATGGAGCATGGTTATCTCAAAGCACTGGTCGATATGGGCAAAGAGAACAAAAAATATCAACTCTCCAACCATGATCTCTATGAGTTTGGTAAAAAAGTTGAACTCTATGATGGTCTGAGTCGCAAAAATAATCAACGCAGTATCTTTGATGATCTCAATGATATTCTCAAAGAGGAGAGATATCAAGAGCATCAGATCAAACTGGAGTGTTACTGTATTAGTGGGGGATTACTTCCTATGATTCAAGGGGCTTTTGAAGCTCATCGACTCAATGAGTATTTTCAAGATCTCTTTGCCTGTAGTCTCGATGAGGATGAGCAAGGAGTTATTGCTTTTCCCAAAGAGACAGTGGGGCATACGATTAAAACCCAAAAGATATTTATGATCAAAAAAGGGACAATCCCCTCGCTTGGTCGTCACCCTACTGAGGTCAATGAGGTTGACAAAATGGCACGCATTCCATTTGAAAACATGATCTTTCTAGGAGATGGACAGACGGATATTCCTGCCTTCTCTTTGATCAATCACTATGGTGGTACATCTATTGCACTCTATCGAGAGAGCAAAAAAGCCGATGGATCTATTGATGAAGAGGCGACTGCCAAAACATACGAAGAGGGCTACAAACTTGCCATAGAGTCCAAACGAGCCGAACAACTTATCAATGCTGACTATAGCCAAGGGAAACCTCTAAAAATGGCACTACTACACTATGTTAGGAAGATTGCCAATCGGATTGTTGATGAGAGTTTAACAACGGATTAGATACAATACAAAAAAATATTTATCAACCACTGGAGAACCAACTTGTCAAGCAAAAAACTACACCTTGTTAGCCTCGGATGCACCAAAAACCTCGTCGATAGTGAGGTGATGCTTGGTCGTCTTAGAGAGTATGAGATCAGTGATGATCCCTCTCTTGCCGATGTGATTATCGTCAATACTTGTGGCTTTATCGATGCAGCAAAAGAGGAGAGTCTCAATACTATTTTGAATCTCCACGCAATCCGTAAGGAGGGATCGTTACTGGTAGTAAGCGGCTGTCTTACACAACGATACCAAGAGCAACTCCAAGAGGAGTTGCCTGAGGTAGATATCTTTACAGGGGTAGGAGATTATGAGCAGATTGATAAACTCATTGCCCAAAAGAGAAGTGCCTTCTCCCCTGAGGTCTATCTTGCTAATGAATCCTCTAATCGACTTATCACAGGTTCTAATACCCATGCCTATATCAAGATCGCAGAGGGGTGCAACCAAACCTGCTCCTTTTGTGCTATCCCTAGCTTCAAGGGAAAACTACACTCCAGAACCCTAGACTCTATCAAAAAGGAGGTTAAGAGTCTGGTCAACCAAGGATTTTATGAATTTAGCTTCATCTCTCAAGACTCTTCAAGTTATGGTCGAGATATGGGACTTAAGGATGGGTTAATTGACCTTATCCATACTGTTGAATCGATCCAAGGAGTCAAAATTGCACGAATCCTCTATCTCTATCCTAGTACCACCACCTTTGAGCTTATTGATGCCATTGCTAACTCAAAGATCTTTGAGACCTACTATGATATGCCTATTCAGCAGATCGATGATACTATGCTCAAACTCATGCGACGTGGCTTTGGAGAGGAGAAGACCATCAAGCTTCTCAACCACATGCGATCCAAACCCAATGCGTTTATCCGTACCTCTATTATCGCTGGACATCCTGGAGAGAGTGATGAGGCGTTTGAGCGGGTTTGTCAATTTATGCAAACTTTTCAATTTGACCGATTCAATGTCTTCTACTACTCCAATGAAGAGAGTACCCCTGCTTTTAGCATGCAACCTATCGATGAGGAGATAATCGAAAAGCGTGTTGAGCGATTAGAGCAGATCGCTTATGAGAGTACCACATCTTCATTAAAGAAGATGCTAAATCAAACCATCCATGCTATTTTGCAAGGTGAGAGTGATGAGCATGAGTATATCCTCTCTGCCCGTCCTACCCTCTGGGCAGTAGATATCGATGGAGATATCCTCATCAATGACACTTCAGACTTAGAGATTCTCTATGGTGCCATCTATGAGGTCAAGATTACTGAGCTAGTAGGCGATCGGCTACTTGGTACATTGATTAGTCGACTAACCTAACGCTAAGAGGCTACAAGGTGATGATCTCCTTAGATCCTAAAACCATACCTATGCTTAGGAGGGGCAAACATCTTCTTGCCTTCTCAGCGGGAGTTGACTCTTCAGCACTCTTTTTTCTTTTGCTTGAAGCAAACATTGATTTTGATATCGCTATTGTAAATTATGGGTTAAGAGAGCAGAGTCACTCAGAGCTTCTCTATGCTTACTCTCTAGCAGAGAGATATCACCTGCAATGCCACAGTATCAATGCCCCCTCATTTGAAACCAACTTTGAAAAAAATGCTAGAGATTTTCGTTATGGTTTTTTTGATGATCTTATGCAAAAATATAGCTACAATACGCTTATCACTGCTCATCAGCTTAATGATCAACTCGAATGGTTACTTATGCGTCTAACTAAGGGAGCAGGAGCTGTAGAGCTATTGGGGATAGAGCCTCTCTCAAGACGAAAATTCTACCAGTTGGTACGTCCACTACTGCATCTTACCAAAGAGGAGCTAGAGGATTATCTAAAATCACACAACTACCAATATTTCCTTGATCAGAGTAATCACAATGAGAAGTATGAACGTAACTGGTTTAGAGCACACATCTCCGATCTTCTTATTAGTCGCTACTCAAAAGGTATTGCTCGAAGCTTTGAATATCTTAGAGCAGACAAGAGAAGCCTACTACAAGATCAATATCAAGAACGTTATCAATACAAAGATCTCTTCATCCTAGAGATCAGAGAGGTGAGGCATAAGACTCGGGTAATTGATCTCTATCTTAAACGTTTGGGCTATCTACTTTCAGGGGCACAGAGAGAAGAGCTAAGTAGAGAATCCTCCATTGTCTTTGGAGGAGAGTGGGCAGTAGAGATAGTAGATAAGCTCATCTATATTGCCCCCTATATCAAGAGAGTTATGCCCAAAGCCTATAAGGAGGCGTGTAGAATTGCCAAAATCCCTCCAAAAATAAGAGGATATGCCTACCTACACAAGCTTGAGCCTAACTCAATGGCTTTAGAATCATAGTAACTGTTAGGGTACTATTTTTCTCTTCATAGAGGATCTCATCTTTGAGACTAACAGCATAGTTCAATGAGAGATCTTTCAAAAAAGTATGAAAGGTATCTATCTTTGATTTGTCAAGGTAGATTAAGACCCTATAGGCATCATTCTCTATAGAGGTAACCTCTACCTTATCAAAATAGTTTTCTGCATCCAAACGAAATACTTCTGAGTGAAAGGGCTTAGCTTCAAGCTGTGCTCCTGCTCTATGATCTAAGCTATCAAGAAGCTCTACTTTTTGATGATAGCTCTTTTGATTTTTATAGTATGAAACCATGGTAGGAATCACCCATACAAGAAGTACCAAAAGGGAGATTACAAACCACAATTTTGTCATTGGTGCTATGGATTTTAATTTATTCATCAATTATAACTCTTTCTTTATTTTGAGGTAAAGGTAAACTCTGTCATAAAATTCTCTAAAGGTTTTATCACAAATTTACCCTCAGCATATAACTCATTTAGACTATTTTTGAGAGGTTCTATCCCCCAAACCAATCCTCTAATATCTACCCCTTTAGTCGAGATAGTGGCCTTTTTGAGCTCGGCATTTTTGCCCATGGCATGAAAGATATTTTCAGATATTGTCGCCAACTTAAGATTATTCTGCTGTGCTGTAATCTGAACCTTTTTCTTCATAAGCTCATTTGATATTGTACCGTTTTTCATTGAAAAAAAGCCCCCCATCCCCAATACAAGAATCAAAGGGAGTAGTGAAGCAAATGATGTTTTTGAATCCATTTCAGCAGGAGAGCTTCTAAAAAGATCTTTTATCTTCTCAATAATACCTTTGGATTTTTGATCTTGTAACTTAATATCTTCTAAGTTTTCATCAGCTACACGCACTCGTTCATATCTATTAGGGGAACCCTCTTCTCCCTTGGCAGTAGAAGATGCTTCTGTATGGATAATGTATTCAATTTTTTTATAAGACTTAATAAAAGAGCTTTTGGCTTTCTCATCAGAACTTGCCATACGATGCAGAAGATTGTGAATGCTATTTTGTGTCAAAGTAATATGCAAAGATAACTCTTCACGAAGAACCTTAAGCAACTTAGGAGAGTCATCTGAAACCAACATCTCAAGATGGTCTGCAAAACTATAAGATATTTTATAGTAAGCCTGCATACTTTTATAAACACGCTCTGCAATCTGTTTCTCTGTTAATCCCCGAGTTCCAATAATCCAACTTTGATGAATTTTGTCTGAGGTAGCAAACATCATAAAGAGCTTTCTATCAAAATAACCAATCAAAAGTTTTAACTCATCGGTTAAGCCCTCTTTATACTGCTGATAAAGAATAGCAAAGGGGGAGAAGTAGAGTGTTGTTGGAATATCACCAACATCAATATTCTCTTGAATTACATAGTTATTTTTGAAGATCTCTGCTGAGGCTCTGTTACGATCTTCAGATTGACTAATAGACTGTTTTGCCATAAGAGAGATAGAGACAATTTGGTTATTGGGATATTGAGATTGAATGGTACGAATACGCTCAATAAATTTGCTCTTATCACTCTCATGAAACTGTTCAATCTCTTTGGGGATAAATCCCTCTCTGGTCTGAATTGCATAATTTAAAAAATAGAACTCTCTCTCTTTATAATGGGTGATGGTGACATATTGGTGTTGACTACTCATAATTTTCTCCTACTTTATAAATTCTTTTAGTGTCACATAAGGGGTATGGGCTATCTATAATTATCGAAGTGCTGACATCACTTTTATTCAGATGCGACAAAAATAGATTAATTTTTCCATTTAAATTAATCATGATTAAAGTATAACCTGTTTTTTATAATTAACAACTTATGTTATATATTATTTTTTTATATTTAATAACAGTGATGGAGTTTATCTTAAAATATGATCTCTATCACCACACCAAAATAATATTAAGTTTAATATTAAATTAAGCTTTAAATAAAAATTTAATTTAACTTTTCATTATACTAAAGAGAGTAGCTGTTCATTACTGATTGAAGGTGTTTTTTTGCCACTATCTTATCCATATTTTTCAGTGTGACAACTTGATGATAAATATGAAGCTTTGCAAAAGGTTTTGGGATTACAAATCGATCCCAACTTCTTAATTGCCAATAGGAGCTAGATTTATAATTAACTACCATAATAGGTAGCTTTGAACGTAGTGCCAAAGCAACTGCTCCATCACTCATGCTTTTGCGTGGTCCCCTTGGACCATCAGGAGTAATCATAATAGTCTCTCCTGATTCAATAGCTTTAATGGCCTTCATCAAAACTCTCTTTGCACCCCGTTTAGAGGAGCCTCTAAGTGGGGTAATCCCAAAAAATCCAAGTACACGTGCTATTAGTTCTCCATTAAAGTGTTGTGAAATAATGGCTGAGGTGGGTGCTGTTCTTCTCAATTTTCGATAGACTTGTGGAGAGATCAACAGCTCTCCATGCCATGTCACTGCGATAGATTGACCTGCAATAGGATCATCAATAAAATGATACTCCTTTTTATAACTCAGCCACAACAGACGCATAAAGAGATAAACCAAAGAGGGAACTATAAAAATACTGACTTTTCGACCTAAATATTTATACCAGTTTTTTCTATGTTTCACTAAATTATAATCCCATCTAAAGCACCTCGAGAGGTTTTGACCACCTTAACCTTCTTGATCTTACCAAGGAGATCCTCACTCCCCTCAACAAAGAAGAGTTTGCCATCATCACTACGACCAGAGACTCTTCCATTAGATTTTAACTCATCAAAATAGACCAGATGTACCTGATCTATTTGTGCCTCCATAATCTCATCTATAATCTCTGTGTGTCGTTTTTGCAACCGAGTAAGTCGTTTGGAGGCGATATCATTAGGAATCTGATTGGTATACTCAGCTGCTGCGGTATGTGGTCGAGGAGAGTATTTAAAGGAGAAAAGTTGCTCAAAACGAACCCTCTCAAGAACATCCATCGTCTCTTCAAAGTCAGCATCACTCTCTCCTGGAAAACCTACAATAATATCAGTAGATATGGTTGCGTTAGGAGCAAGTTTTCTAATCTTTGCACAACGGTTCAAAAACCACTCCTTACTATACCCTCGCTTCATTGCTTTGAGCAGGGCAGTTGATCCACTCTGCAAAGGGACATGAATCTGTTTACATATTTTAGGATTAGAGGCAAACTCCTCTAAAAATTCATCATCCATATGCAATGGATGAGGAGAAGTAAAACGTATTCGCTCCAACCCCTCGATCTTACTAATACGACGCAGTAACTCTGTAAAGTTGCAAGGCTCTTGATCTGAGGAGAAATATTTACCATAATTGTTGACATTCTGCCCCAAAAGCATCACCTCTTTTGCTCCGGTAGCTACTGATTTTTGAATCTCTCCTAATATCAACTCCACAGGGATTGATACCTCATCACCACGTGTAGCAGGAACAATACAATAGGTACAAGACTTATCACATCCCATAGAGATATTGATCATCGCCTTAAAGGGATTACTACGATATTCACCAAAGGCATAATTGCTATCATCATGATCAAGATCTATCTCAATGGCATGTCTTTGATTGATGACTTTAGAGAGTTTAGAGACATTTCTCGCCCCCAAAACAAAATCTACTGAGGGAGCTCGTTTGATGATCTCTTCTCCTAAATGAGAGGCTGTACATCCAGTTACGCCTATCTTTGCTGATGATTTTTTATGCTTATTGAAGACGCCAATCTCAGAGAAGAGTTTGGAGACAGGTTTCTCTCTTACGCTACAGGTATTAATAATAATTAGATCTGCATCATCAAGCTTATCAGTCAATACATAAGGCTCTTTGCGATTAAGTTCAGCAATCATATGCTCACTATCGCGAACATTCATAGCACACCCTAAGGTCTCTATATACAGTTTTTTCATTTAAATTTAACTCTACCTACTTGACAATATGAACTTCATAAATGAACTCATCATCATTTAAACCAAACTTTACCTCTCTCATATATACAGAGAACTCTTTGGATTCAAAATACTCGATCAATGCCTTTAGCTCTTTGTGTGAGTTCTCTTTATCAAAATAAAATATGGACCTCTTCTCTAAATCCTCTTCAATCTTTGACAACTCAATCATTTTGGGTTTTGCTGTAATAGACGCCCTTGCTAATTTCAATTTCATTTTCAGTTCCAATCCTTAAAAAATATATAATATGTTGTATTTATGTTTAAAATTATTATACCAATTTTACTTAAAGATAAGTTTAGCTATAATTCAACTCTTCTAGCAACAGATAAAATCACACACTTTTGTAACACATTGTTAAGTTTAATCGTTGTTAAGTTTTAAAAAGGATATAGATATGGAAAAAATTGTTGATATTATTGAAGCGATGGCACATGAGAAGAACCTCTCATTAGAATCAGCTATAGATGCTTTCAAAGAGGCATTAGTCAATACTGCCAAACGATGCACCAGTCAAGCATCACATTTTGAGGCTACAGTAGATATGAGTAGAAAAGATTATCATGTAGAGCAGATTATTACTGTTGTCACTGATGATAATGAACGCCTTGAACAAGAACCAGAGAGTGTCATCTCTCTGAGTGAAGCACAGGAAGAGTATGGTACTGATATTGAATTGGGAGATCAATTACGCAGTGATTTTATTCTTGAAGAGTATGGAAGAACAGCTTCACATAACCTCTTCAAAGAGCTACAGTACCATATACAACGTCGTGTAGAGAAGGATCTTTTTGAAAAATACAAAGAGAAGATTGGCACAATTATGATTGGGACTGTTAATCGAATTGATGATAAAGAGAATACCTTTATTGAGATAGGAGAACTCAAAGGTATTCTAAGTCAAAGAAATCGTATCAAAGGTGAAAAATTTAAAATAGGTGATACTGTTAAAGCACTGCTAAGATATGTCAGTATTGATCCTGAGTTTGGTATGTTCTTGGAGCTAACACGAACCTCACCAAAATTTTTGGAAAAGCTCATGCGAAAAGAGGTACCCGAGATTGCTGATGAGACAGTAGAGATTATTGCCTCTGCTAGAATCCCTGGACAACGTGCCAAAATTGCACTCAAAACAGACTTCCCAAATATAGATCCTATTGGAGCAGCAGTTGGGGTCAAAGGGGTAAGAATCAATGCAGTAAGCGATGAGTTATCAGGGGAGAATATTGACTGTGTTGACTACTCTCCCATTCCTGAAGTATTTATTACAAGAGCCCTATCCCCTGCTATTGTACAGAGTCTTAAAATTATTGATCCAAAAAACAAAAAAGCACTGGTCAATATCACCAGTGACCAAAAGGCCAAAGCGATTGGGAAAAGTGGAATCAATATCCGTCTGGCATCCATGCTCACTGGCTACACTATTGAACTCAATGAGATTGAAGGTATTAGTGAACGAAAAAGTGATACAGGGTATCAAGAGGTAGAAAAAACCACCAACATTGATGCACTGGCAAATCTATTTAAATAGTATCTGTTTTGATAGAAAAGTGCAAAAGCATCTTTTTGAGCAACACCTTATCGATATGAATAGTATCATTTTCTCGATAGGCATAGAGATCTCTTACCATCTTCTCCACACTAGGATGCTCTCCCATATGAGGATAGAGTCTTATCAATGCCTCCTCGAAAAAAGCATCATTACTCACTTGCTCTTTTAGATGCTTTTTGATCCTCTGCAACCAAGGGGAGAGATAGGGATAAGCATGACGAACAAAAAGAGTAAAGAGTACCCCCAAGAGAAACGAAGCCAACAAAAGAGTCCACAAAGAGCTACAAGAAGAGCTTTTGGGTATCTTTTTGGAGGCTATTAGTGTAGAGATATTATGCTCTTTGGGATCTGCCATTCCTGTTTGCAATAGAGAGGGATTGGCAATGGCAATTTTGTATCCGCCACCCTTTAGCTCCGAGAGCTTTTGGGTGCGATAGTCAAACGCCAAAAGATCAATGGCAGGTATCTCAAAATCATGATCAGAGACAAACGCATAGTGTTTGGTATAGTGCGAATAGATCTTTCCTCCCTTGAGTCTATGAGTAAGATTTGCCTCATCGGTATAGATACTCACCCCTGCAATATGAAACACAATATCCTCAAAATCCTCCAAACTCCCCTCTCCATCAAGCTCTATCGTAAGATTAACCGCTTGATTGGGAGTACTTTTGGTTCGATCAATCTTGAGATTAAGCTTATAGGCTCCTACCATATCACACTTTTGGGGTAGAGGATTTACCTTGATGGTGGATTGTTTGGAGTAGATACTATGCCACTTCGGCACTCCTGACAAAGCCCCTCCAAATGCTTCATTTTTCATACGTTGAGCAACTTTGATCTCAATGGGTGCGAGAGGTAGTTCTCCTGTTTTTTGAGCAACCAAGAGATAAGTTAGCTCATGTATGTTATATCCCCCCTTTTTGTAGCTTCGCTCTTTGCCAATACGCGTAGAGAAGAGATTCAAAAAAGATGGCTCTTGATACTCAAAATGGATCACATCTATGCCAATCTGCTCTTTGTAAGAGATCTTTGCCAAAAATGCTTCACCTAGATAAACCTGCTTTTTTTTCACCTCTAATGCCACTGAGAATGGGGAGTTTTTTTGCGATCTTGAGCTAACTATTTTGAGATCAATTGGTTGAGTTGATACTATCTTGCCATCTACCTCTACTTGAAAGGGGGGAATTTGCATACTCTCTTTGGGCTTGAACTCCAGAATCAGAGATTCGGTTAGCTCCATAATGCTCCTACCCTCTTTATAGATAAAGTTTGAGCTATGTGTACGACTATTTTTGAGAATAGGCACACCTCCTATTGATGGGATATCAGGCATACGCTCATACTCCTCCCCCACAATCGTAATGGTAAGCATTACCGATTCACCTTTGAGTAGCTCCTTTTTATCAACCGTTGCATGAATCGCTCCCCCCTCTAGGAGGCTTATCAAAATCAACAACAGACTACCAAGGATTTTGATCATGACGAACTCCTGTAGGTGGGGTGACCTGATAGATCATGGTGGGCATTTTTTTCCTCTTTAGCTCTCTGATTAATCGCTTTAACTCTTTTTGGGTCATTCTCTCTTGGGGAGTAAGGGAGGATTGCTCTTTTTTTTGGGCTCTCTGTGCCTGTTGATTGTTGGGTTTTTTCTGCTTTGATGGTGCCTTCTCCTGCCCCTTCTTTTGGCTCTCTTTTCTCTTTTGGGATAATTTTTTCTCTTTTTTTTGATCTCTCTTCTTCTCTTTTTTTCTCTTTTGCTCTTGCTCTTTTTTTCGTTTTGCCAAGGCTAGATTGTGTTTGGCATCCTCATCATCACTCAATTTCAGTGATGCTTCATAATAACTAATTGCTTGATCCCACTGCTGTTGTTGAAAATAGCAGTTTCCAAGATTATAAAGTCGCACTGACTCATCAACCCCCACTGCCTCCTGATAGGCAACAATAGCTTGTTTGTACCGCTTGGCTTTATAGTAGGCGTTGGCAATATTATATGCCTGAATAGATCGATTGGTATCAAGCTGAGCAAAGAGAGACGCACTACGCTCATACGCCCCATTGCGATAGGCATCATTGGCTTTTTGAATGGTTTGAAAAGGTAAAATATCAGCCACCCCCCACAGAGAGATCGCCAGAAAGATCAAAATCATTTTCATAAGGGCATTTTAACATAACTTTATAGGGAATTAGTCAACCATGCTTCAATATTAAAGTTATAAATTGTCCCTGCACTAATTCCCAAGTTCATCTGCTCACCAAAATAGTGTTTATGGCGAAATTTATGACTGTGTCTATTAATAATATTTTCTAAAATCATTAAGCTCTCTATAGGCTTTATAACTTACCTTTTTGCCCATCTTTTGATATCTCTCTTTTTTATTAGCTCTGTGATAGCCCTTTTGGGTTACGATATCTTTCTGTTTCTGTTTGCGTTGGGGATCTTTTTCGACAAAAATCTTCTCTCTACTCCATGGATCAATCTCTGTATAGTACATCAGTGCAGAGTAGGTAGAGGGGGTAGGAATAAAAACCTGTACCTGTTCAGGATTTAGCTTAAGCTCTTGGTTGGCAAATGCTTTGAGGCTCTCCATATCTTTAAGTTCACTCCCTGGATGTGCTGCAATTAGATAATAGGTAAGAAACTGCTTTTTGCCTGATCGTTTGTTGAGTGCATCAAAACTGGCTTTGAATCTCAAAAGGGTACTCTTGTCTGGCTTGTTCATATATTTAAGAACCTTGTCATCAATATGCTCAGGAGCAACCTTCATCTGTCCTGAAATATGGTAATCTACCAAAGTTTTGAGATAGCGTTGACCATGAACTTTATCCTCCAAGATAAGATCATAACGAATCCCACTATTGACAAATGCCTTTTTGACATGTGGAAGTTTACGAATTTTGCTAAGCAGTTCAATTTGAGGAGCATGATTGGGACGCAAAATGGGACAAACCTGTGAACTGGTACAAGGTAGATCTTGACACACCCCACTTTTGAGCTTTTTGTCACACTCAAAACCATACATATTAGCAGTAGCCCCACCCACATCATTGATAACTCCTTTAAAGTCCTTATGTCTTTTGAATTGATCGATCTCATTAACAATAGATTCCTCACTTCGACTTCGAATAGTACGCCCTTGGTGTACGGTAATGGCACAAAAATTACACTCTCCATAACAACCATGATGTGTGGTAACAGAAAATTGAATGGTTTGAAGTCCTCTTACCTCTCCTTGTTTTTTGTAATAGGGATGAACATCTCTAGCATACCTCAGATCATAGACATGATCAATCTCTGCTTGGGTAAGGCTCTCTTGAGGCGGATTTTGAATCAGATAACGCCCCCCATCATGCTCCTGCATTAACCCTTTGGAGATACCTGGTTCATTGTTGGCATAAAAGTGATGAAACATGGAGATAAAAGCGTGTTTATCTTTTGCACACTCTGCAAAACTTGGCAACTCAAAATAGCCCTCTTTTTTCTCTTTGGAGATATAGCAAATCCCCTTAATATCCTCAAAAGATTTTCTATCTCTATAGGCATTAGTCAACTCAACCACTGCCTTCTCTGCCATACCATAAACCAACAAATCTGCCTTGGCATCAAAAAGAATTGAGCGACGAATCTTATTGCTCCAAAAATCATAATGTGCCACACGACGCAGACTCGCCTCAACCCCACCCAAAACCAAAGGAGCTGTATTTTTAAAGTGTTGACGAATCAAATTACAATATTTGATTACGGCACGATCAGGACGGCGATTATTGACTGCACCAGGGGTGAAATCATCCTGTTTTCTAAACTTTTTGGTTGCGGTATAGTTAGCCACCATGCTATCAACCAATCCACCACTAATCCCCCAATAGAGCAGTGGCTCACCTAATCGAGAGATATCATTGGCATTAGAGATATCAGGCTGAGCAATCACCCCTACTCTATACCCCTCATCCAACAAAATCTTGCCCACAATAGCAATACCATTATAAGGGGTATCCATATAGGTATCACCACTCACCAAAATAACATCACACTGATCCCAACCAAGAGCCTTCATCTCTTTTTTAGTCGTCGGCAAAAAATTATTGGCAATGGGATTATGATATTTTTTTTGATTCATGGAGACTCTTTTTGATTATTTTTTTGACATTATAGCGTCTAATACTGTATCGCTACACTCTAAACAAAATAAAATGATGTTATAATTGCAAAACTATCCGATTTTTTTGTAACTTAATACGTTATCTCTAAGAAGAGAGCAGACTCCCTTAACTAAGGACTTAAGATGGGGAAAAATCAACTTTAAAGAAGATAATAAATATTTTTTGGGTATAAAAAGATCCTTTTTCGAGGTTAATTTAATTAGCCATAGCAGAGATAAAATAGATTGGAAATTTTAGATGAAGAGAGTATTCACTTTTACTATAATGATGTTACTTTTAACCTCTTGTGGTTATCGACCCTCTTCGCATTTTTCGCCTACAGTTATTGGTCAAAAGGTCTATACCCATGTGGATGTCTCTCTCTCTGATCCTGAGAACTCTGTACTTATCAAAGATGCTATTAATCGTGCTTTGTATAGTCGATTTAAGACGCTTTCAACTTCAGAAGAGGAGGCACAGAGTAGTATCTTTGTGGCATATCAATCTATCGATTTTATCCCTTTACAGTATGACATTAATGGATATGTGGTGCAGTATCAAGCCAATATTTTTTTGAAGTTTCGTCTCAAAAAAGGAGAGGATCAGGAGGAGCGTTTGATTATGGGGCGTTATGAGTTTCCGATTCGTCCCTCTGCTATTATCTCAAACGATCTGCGTTTCAAAGCCATTGCCCAAGGCTCTATCCATGCACTTGATCAGTTTATCGCCTATATCTCCGCCAAAGGGTTAAAGCTCAATGAAGATACCTAGTTTTGAGCGGTTTATTACAGAAAAACCCCTTTTTTATAAAGAGATAGATCACCAACGTATACACCATGCTTATGCGATATTAAAACCACATATTCAGCACCCCAAAACTATTCACCTTGTTGGCACCAATGGCAAAGGGAGTACAGGGCGTATTATGGCAACACTACTGCATCACAGTGGGGTTAAGGTAGGGCACTTTAGCTCTCCTCATATTCTAAGGTTCAATGAGCGTATCTGGATTGAGGGAGCAGAGAGTAGTGATGAGATGTTGGAGCAAGGGCATCAGATACTTTATGCTATCTTGGGTCAAGAGATAAGTGAGACATTGAGCTACTTTGAGTATACCACGCTATTAGCTCTGGTGGTGATGCAAAGAGAAGAGGTGATTGTTCTTGAGGCGGGATTGGGTGGAGAGTTTGATGCAACCAATGTGGTCTCCAAAGATCTTAGTGTCATTACCCCCATAGGGCTTGATCATCAAGATTTCTTAGGAGAGAGCATCCAAGAGATAGCTTCCACCAAACTCAATGCCATTGAGAGCTATGCACTCTTAGCACAACAGCCCTATGAAGAGGTCTATGAGATTGCCAAGCGTATCGCCTCTGTGCAAGAGAGTTCTCTCTATACCATGCAAGATTATCCCATAGACGAGGAGATTGTCGCTATAGGAGAGTCAATGGGATGGGCATCATATCTCATAGAGAATGCCCATCTTGCAATGAAGGCACTAGAGATGCTTCATCTGCCATATCACAAAGAGGATCTAAGAAGAGTAAGACTCTTTGGGCGTTTCTATCCTTTGAGTGAACATGTTACTATTGATGTGGGGCATAATCTCTTGGCAGCTAGAGCCATTCTTCCTGCAATCCAAGCACGATACAAACAAGAGAAGGTAGTTCTTGTCTATAATAGCTTGGAAGACAAAGCGTATGGTGAGATATTAAAACTTTTTGCTCCCTACCTCAAAAGGGTTGAGATTATAGAGATTGATACCCCTAGAGCCGTCCCAATTAAAAATCTACAGAAAATATTAGAATTTTTAAGAATACCTTTTGAAATGTTTCAGAATATTGGAAAATATGACAACTATTTGGTTTTTGGGTCATTTTATGTTGTTGAAGCATTTTTAAAAAAGCAAAACTACTTCAAAAATCAATAATAATTAGATATAATAATTGCATAGGTTAAGTATTACAAAGGAAGTACAATGGCATTTTTTGGAAAAAAGAAAAAGAAACCAACTCCCGCAAGTCAAGCAAGTATTATTATCCCTGGTACTGCGATCAAAGGTGAGATGCGGTGTGAGGGGAATATCCTTATCAATGGTGAATTTGAAGGAGATATTATCTCGCATAGTGAAGTAGTGGTAGGGAAAACAGGTCGGGTAAGAGGAACCATCCAGTCCCAGAAACTCTTGGTTTCAGGGGAGTTTCATGGTACCTTTACAGGAGAGGTAATTGATATTATGCCTTATGGTAAAGTCTATGGGGATGTGAAAGTTAATAATATTGTTATTGAACCTAATGCGGTATTTGAAGGAGAGACCAAGATTGTTTCAGGCAGAATAACTCCTGACAATTTACACTATGGGGCTACTGATGTCCATATAGAGCAACCCAAAAAACTAGGATATTAAAAACAAATTAAATGACACAATCTGATGTTTATGAGTACCTTCTCTTAGAGGGTGCTACACTTAAGAATAGGGTGCTATTTGTCGTAAATAGTGACAAAGAGGCACAACAAGCTGCTGATGTTGCCAATCTTTTAAATTTTCAAACCTTTAGACTTCCTGACTTACGACTCTCAGAGGGAGATGATCTACGCCCATTTCAACAAGAGATACATGAGCTAATAGAGGCACTCTATGGTTACTATAATGCCCCCAAAAATTCGATACTTATCTCCCCTTTACGTACACTGCTTTTGCCATTACCCAAAGCAAAATATTTCCCTACTTTGGAGATTGAGTTTGCTGCTACATTGAAGCTATCATCGCTCAAAGAGCAACTCTACCATTGGGGGTATCATTTTGTTGATATTGTCACCCAAAAGGGAGAGATCTCCTTTCGTGGAGATATTTTGGATATCTATCCTCTTGGATCTGATGATGCTTACCGTATCTCTCTTTTTGATGAGGAGGTAGAGTCGATTCGGCGTTTCTGTGTTGATACCCAAAAGAGTCACCAAGAGGAGATCGAATCGATCAATATTATTCCTGCCTTTTTAGGATTGAATGCACAGGAGTATGAATCACTCAAATCGCGTGTTGAGTCAAGCTCACTTGATCTCTTTGTCAAAGATATTGAGAGTCTAGGTATTTGGTATTTAGGTGATTTGGCTGAGAACTATCTACAGAAGTTTGAGACACTCTTGCTCTCTGATATCAAAGAGGAGTTGGAGGAGATCTACTCTCTTGATACCCCCCTTATCCCAAAAGAGGCATTTGCTCATCTCCCTTTGATCCCCAAAGCCAGACGATATCGAGCGTTGGAGGTGATTAACCCCAATGCAATTATCAACTCAAATAGAGAGAAGAAGATCAAAATAGTGGCAAAGAATGAATCGATTATTAGAGGGAGTGAGCTAAACTCCTTTGAGAATTTGACCTTTATCTACCAAGATATTATCGTCAATCTTATCTCAGATGATGAGGTGATTATCTCTCTAAACAGACCCACCAAACGCAAAAGGGTCAAAAAGGCATCTATTATTTTGGATGAACTTAAAATGGGCGATTATGTGGTGCATGAGAATCATGGGGTAGGACTCTTCAAAGGGATAGAGAAGCGAGTGGTATTAGGGGCAACTCGTGAGTTTGTCTTGATTATGTATCAAAATGAGGATATGTTGCTTATCCCTGTTGAGCATCTCAATACCATTGATCGCTATGTCGCAGATAGTGGAGGATTGCCTGTTTTGGACAAGATGGGCAAAGCGAGTTTCAAGAGGCTCAAAGGCAAAGTCAAGGAGAGACTCTTTGCTATTGCTTCAGAGATTATCAATATCTCTGCTCAACGTCATCTCAAAAAAGGGATCATCCTCAAAAGAGATTTGGTTGATCATCAAATCTTTATGAGTGAAGCGGGATTTGTCCATACCGAAGATCAAGAGGAGGCGATCAATGCAATGCTTGAGGATATGGCAAGTGGCAAGATGATGGATCGATTGCTCTCTGCTGATGTGGGCTTTGGTAAGACAGAAGTGGCGATGAATGGGATGTTTATCGCATGGAAAAATGGTTATCAATCGATGATGATAGCACCCACCACACTGCTTAGTGCTCAGCACTTTAAGAGTATGCAGGAGCGATTTGCAAAATATGATATACGCATAGGCAAACTAGATCGCTTCACCACTGCCAAGGAGAAGAGAGCCTTGATGCAAGGGCTAGAGGATGGATCGGTTGATATGGTAGTAGGGACACATGCACTAATCAAAGCGAAGTTTAAAAATCTTGCTTTGGTTATTATCGATGAGGAGCATAAGTTTGGGGTCAAACAGAAAGAGGCACTCAAGGAGATTGCAATCAACGTGCATCTTCTCTCCATGTCTGCTACACCCATTCCTCGAAGCCTCAATATGGCACTCTCTGAGGTCAAAAGCTTCTCAGAGATTCTTACCCCACCAGTCGAGAGACAAGGAGTACGAACCTTTGTCAAGAGCTATGATGAGAAGATTATCAAAGAGGCAATTACCAGAGAGTTACGACGTGGAGGACAGATATTTTATGTCTTTAACTCCATTGCCCAGATTGAAGAGAAGCGAAAAGTACTACAGAGATTGATGCCAAAACTGCGTATTGCGGTGCTTCACTCCAAAATCTCAGCCAAACAGACAGAAGAGGATATGATGCGCTTTGAAGCAGGAGAGTATGATGTAATGCTCTCTACTTCTATTGTGGAATCTGGAATTCACATGCCCATGGCAAACACCATGATCGTAGATGGAGCAGACCGATTTGGGATTGCTGATTTGCACCAGCTTCGTGGACGTGTAGGACGAGGTGGCAAAGAGGGTTACTGCTATTTTATGATCGAAAACAAAGATCAACTCACCGAAGATGCCAAACGACGACTCTTGGCACTAGAGTCTCACTCAGAATTGGGGAGTGGAGCAGTATTGGCATTTCATGACTTGGAGATCAGAGGAGGAGGAAATATCATTGGTGAAGCACAGAGTGGTCACATCAAACAGATTGGATACTCTCTCTATCTTCGTATGCTTGAAGATGCTATCAAGGAGCTTAGTGGCAAGGTAGAGGAGGAGCAACTTCAAGTCGATATCAAGCTGACTATCGATGCCTATCTCAATGAAGAGCTTATCGAAGAGGATCGCCTCCGACTTGAACTCTATCGACGACTCTCACAGTGTAATACCACAGGTGAGGTCTATGAGATAGAGCAAGAGATTGCTGATCGATTTGGAAAACTTGATACCATCTCACGCCAATTTATCGATGTAATGGTGATGAAAGTCCTCGCTAGAGAGCAACGTATCACCAAGATTGCAAACAATAAAGAGAACGTCTTTATTGAATTTGCTGATGAGCATAAAGAGCGAATATTTCTAAAATCTTATAGCAGAGATGATGATGATCTTATTGCAACAGCAATGGGATACCTAAAAGGGAAGTGAGCATCAAGAGAACTCTATTCGATTAAGTTTATAGTTGACCTTACCATCTTTGATCTCAATAATAGAGAAGAAGTTTGCCGTCTCTACCCAATACTCTCCATCCTCTTGTGTTTGAAAATACTTAATAGAGAGTTTTTTGCCTAACTCCATATACTCATCATCTCCTTGATAGATATTTTGAGGTATTCGTAGATAGTGTAGTGGATTGAGGGCTTTTTCATTCTCAAAGGAGAATTTGCCTTCATAGTCTCGTCTTAGGCTCGAAAGCGTAGCATCAACACCAAGCCTATCTGCAATAATTGCCCCTAATGATCGAATATAAGTTCCTTCTGAGACCACCACTTCAAAATGGATAAAGGGGTGATTGTAGTGTATGAGATGAATATCATAGATAGTAGAGGTGATCTTTTTTAACACTACCTCCTCACCCTCTCTTGCAAGTTCATAAGCCCGTTTGCCATCTATCTTTTTGGCAGAGAATTTTGGAGGATAGTAGCTTAGCTCCCCTCGTAGAGACTCTAGTACCTGATAGATCTCATTGATACTAAATGCTGAAACCTCTTTGATAGAGTCTACATTTTCAATATCAAGACTCTGTGAGTTTGCCCCTAGCCAAAGGGTAGCGGTGTAGGCTTTGGGTGTTTTTTTGAGATATTGAAAGAGTTTTGGGTACTGTCCTGTTGCTACGATAAGGCATCCCGTAGCAAAAGGATCAAGCGTTCCTGAGAAGCCTATCTTTTTGGTTTTGTATTTACGTTTGAGATAACCCATATAGCCATTAGAGCTTTTGAATATCGGTTTGTTTACCACAAAGAGTCTATTCATCTGCTATGCCATTTGAACAAAAGAGCTAAGAATCTCTTTTTTGTTGCCACCAAAATTGATCTTGAGTTTGTACTCTCGTCCCGATTTTGTACTGCTTTGTACTCTTCCTATACCAAAGATTTTGTGTTTGACAAGATCCCCTTTTTTGAAGGTTGAACTTTTGGTAATCTTAAGACTAGTATCATTAATAAGCCCCGCCTCACCAAGAAAACGACTCTTCTCAATGCGTTTACGTTGCCCTTTGTAGAATCGACTATCGACATAACAGAGGGTTAGGTGAGACTTGGCTCGGGTAATGGCAACATAGCCCAATCGTCGCTCCTCCTCCATATTGCACCCCTCTCCAAGTAGAGGAAAAAACTCCTCTTCCAGTCCAATGACATAAAGATGCTCAAACTCCAACCCTTTTGAGGCGTGAATACTCATTATGGTTATGGCATTCTCATCAACTTGATCCTGTTCGCTCTGTAGAGAGATCTCATTAAGAAATGCCTCTAGGGTTATTGTTGGTTTTTTCAGAACACTCTCTTTGAAATATCCATAAAACTCATCAATATTTAAAATTCGATCTTGCCCATCTGCCATGGGCGCATAGAATTTTTTTAGTCCAATAATCTCCTCAAAAAGAGAGATAAAGTTGTGTAGCGATTTTTGACTCTCTGCTTGGAGTGTCATAATGTCATCAACAAATTGCTTGAGTCCCTTGGCAGCTTTTTTGTTGACAATATTGGTAAGCTCCTCATTTTGAATCAATGTAAAGAGAGAGATTTGTGAGGAGAAGGCAGCTTTTTTGAGTTTCTCAACAGAGACTTTGCCAATTGATCGTTTGGGTTTATTGATAATACGCTCTAATGAGAAATCATCATGAGGATTGGCAAAAACCCTAAAGTATGAGATGATATCTTTGATCTCTGCACGATCATAAAATCGCATTCCCCCAAGAAGTTTAAATCCTAAGCCCTCTTTGGTAAAGCCCTCTTCAAGTGAACGAGAGAGGGCATTAATACGATAGAGTACCGCAATCTCATGTGATGGCACCCCTTGGGCAAGTAGTGTTTTGACCTTTTTGGCAATGGCTCTGGCTTCAAGTGACTCATCAAGAGCATGAAGCAGTTCTATAGACTCTCCCTCTCCTCTATGGGAGATGAGTCTTTTCCCTATTCTTTGATTGTTGTGTTCGATTAGCTCATTGGCTGCTTTGAGAATGGGTGAAGTTGAGCGATAATTGATCTCAAGTTTAATGGTTTTGGTTCCTTTGAAGTGGTTGGCAAACTCTAAAATATTGCGTATATTTGCACCACGCCATCCATAGATACTCTGATCATCATCTCCCACAACACAAAGATTGTTATGCTCTGAAGCGAGAAGCTCAAGGAGTTTAAACTGTAGCTCATTGGTATCTTGATACTCATCAACCATAATATATCGATAACGATTAGATGTCTCTTTGCGTAGTTGATCATCTTGTGCTAAGATCTGATAAGTAAGCATAAGCAGATCATCAAAATCAACCAAGTTATTCTCAGTAATCTCTTGTTGATACGCCTTATAGATAGTAGCAATTTTTTTATACTCAGGTAGTTCCGCTTTGGCAACAATCTCCTCTGCGGTTAGGAGGGTATTTTTGTATTTGGATATCTCAGCAGTGATAAATGCAATATTAAGGTCAATCGCATGCTCTTTGGCGATACGTTTGATGATGCGTTTTTTGTCATCACTATCAATAATGACAAAGTTATTGGCACGTCCCAACTTTTCTATATGAAATTTAAGAAAAAGCAGACCAAACTTGTGAAATGTGCAGAGAAGAGGCATGGAGGAGGTTTGATGGTTGATCATCTCTGAGGCACGCTCTCTCATCTCACGGGCAGCTTTATTGGTAAAGGTAAGGGTGAGTGTATTGAGTGGATCAATCCCCACTTCACTAATAAGATATGCCAATCTTGTGGTTAAGGTTTTGGTCTTGCCACTCCCCGCCCCTGCCAAAATCAATAGAGGTCCATCAATATGCTTAACGGCCTCTTGCTGAACACTGTTTAGGTTTTTTAATATATTTTTCATCACGGTTCTTGTTGCTTATAAATTTTCTTTATTATATATATTATACCAATAAAAGGATTAATTATATCTATTCTTGAAATATTTGACAAACTTATAAAGAGTTTTAAAATATTATTTGATATAATGATTATAATTAATAGTATAAGGGTAGGTAATGTTAAAGGATTTTGTAAAAATGGAGACATTTCTAACAGTGGCACGAGAGAGGAGCTTCTCAAAAGCCTCTGCAAAGCTAGGAATCTCTCAACCAGCAGTAACACAACAGATAAAATATATAGAGAGTTACCTGGAGGCGAAAATTATTGATCGTAAGAAGAATGGTATCCGTCTTACCCAAGAGGGAGAGGAGCTTTATAGTATTATTACACGCCTAGAGAAAGCGATCAATACACTTGAAAAAGATGTCTTAAAGATTATAAACAAAGAGATGACTTTTAGATTAGCTGCCTCCTTTACTATTGGCTCTTATGTCATTCCTGGAGAGTGTCTCAATACTATTAGCGAGAGTATTGGGAATGATGTCAACTTAAGTATTGATGTATCAGAGAAGATTGTACAAGGGATCAAAGATCGTAAGTTTGATGTAGGTCTAATCGAGATGCCTCTGTTTGATGATGATCTTATCTATCGAGAGTGGTTTGATGATGAGTTGGTTATTGTCTCTAACTCTCCTCTGCCAAAACTACTCCGAACAGAGGAGCTTTATGAGTTTAAGTGGATCTGTAGAGAGGAGGGATCACATACGCGTAAACTTATTGGTGAGGTGTTTGAGGAGTTGGGAGTCTCCTGCAAAAGCTTCAATGTTCTCTCAGAGGTCAGTAATACCACCGCTGCATTACAGAGCGTCAAACGAGCCAATCAAGATAATGAACAGCCCACTGTTACAGTGATCTCAAAACATGCCGTATCAGAAGAGGTTCATCGTGGAGAGTTATTTGAGTCTCGTATGTATGGCTATACCATGAGTCGAAAGTTTTACATTGTCTACTCCAAAGAGAATAAAAACAATGCTTTTGTAGATAATGTGGTGAACTACATTATCTCAGGTAATTGCTAAATATAAAGTAATTTTGGCTAACTCCTCTCTACACTGACATCAAAACAGGCATCCTCCTTGGTATTCCAATCAGAGATATCTAGTAGATAGTCTCCTCCCTCTAGTGGGGTTTTGATCTCTTCGATATCTCCAAGAGGACTCTCGGCTGTTCCTATAAAAGTAAAGTCTGGAGATGTTTTTGAGAGGAAAAAATCAGGATCACTGCCTGTTCCATTATTGCGTTTGACTCTGAGGATATACTCCCCACTCTCTGCTAGAGTAAAAGTGATATATTTATGGTTGCTCAATTTATTGCGAGAGCCTAAATTTCCATAGCGATTGGTTGTACAGATATTAAGCGTCGTGCCTACTACCAAATCACTATATGGCTCCTCGCTTGGGAGGATAATCCGTCCTCTTCCATAGGCATCAGTGATACTACCAATGCCCTCTTTGGCAACAATCTGATCTATCTGGGTGGCACTCTCATTGTTCTCTCTTTTCAACGCATCAATAAAACTAAAAATCGAGGTAAACGCAGGAGTCTGCTTCTGTTTGCCTACAAAGACATGATGCAGTGGAGCAAAGCCCAATGAGAGGTTATCCTCCTCTTCATTGCTATTATCAAATAGATCATAGAGTATGTGTTGAACTGAAAATTCACTAAACCATCCTGCATGTGTGGTAACCTCTTGCTCCATGTTCATGCTCCACCCTTGTGATTGAGCGACACCTAAGGTATCAAAATAGATAGGATCTCTCAATGAGATAGCAGAGATGGCATTACCAAACCCCTCCCCAAATGCCACACGAATATCCAAATAGTCTCCGTTGGTATGCATCCCACCAATAGAGTCTGTACGAGAGAATTTATCCTCATAGTAGTGTCCCCACTCATGAGCAATAACATGATCATCATACTCATCTGTATCACTATTGGCATCACCTAAAATATAGAGATTGCCATTTTGATAGTGAGAGGTTCCAATCTGCCCATCTGCCAAGGATCCATTTTGGGGAACATTATCCACTGACCAATTCACCACTAATGGAGGGAAAGAGATATTGGCATCGACTGCCTCTATATTTTTCATCGAGCAATAGATAACATCCATAATAGCAAAAGGGGCAGCTATCCGACTAGAGGTATACCCCCCTCCTCCCCATCCTGAACTGGCATTAAGGTTACGAATAGCATCTTTTTTGCCTGTGGAGATCAACTCCCCCTCAAAACCATAAAGAGCATTGGCATGTGTATTATCTACAACTTTGACATCCCAACTAGATCCATCATGCTTTTGCATCTTGGCATAAACCCGCACCTTCACCTCTGTCTGAGAGGGAAGATCACTAAAGAGATAGGTTCCATTGGCATCACTGATGGTTGATTGAAGCAGTTGATCACTACTATCGAGTAGCTCAACCACTGCTCCTTTGATGCTCTCTTGTCGGATATTGGTATAATCCAATCCATCATGTGTGGGTTTGCTTGGTACCAGATCATAAGTTATTCTCCCTGAGATGGAGACCTTGATCTCTTGGCTAGGGATGATCGTAAGATTGACATCTTTGATTGTGGAGCTTAACTGACCATCACTAACACTAAAGCTAAAGTGATCCTCTCCTACATAATTCTCATCAGGCGTATAGAGCAACTCTGGAGCAATGCCACTTAGTTGACCATGAGCAGGAGATCTCTCTATAGTGTAGTTTAGATCATTGCTATCAATATCATAGGCAGAGAGGGTAAATGATCTGTTGCTATCTTGGGGAAGATAGAGTTGCAACGCTTCTGCAATGGGTCGATCATTGACAGGGGTGATCTCTATGGTGATCTCAGCCTCCTTAGAAGATAACTCTCCATCATTGACGCCAAAGGCAAAGCTATCTTTACCATAATAGTTGAGATTGGGATGATAGATTAGATTTGGAGCCTCTCCTCTGAGTTGACCATGCAGAGGCTTACGAAGTATGCTAAAGCTTAGATTATCCTCCTCCTTGTCACTCCCATGAAGAGTAATCTCTACAGAAGTCTCCTCTTGGGTAGAGAGGGACTCCTCTTTGGCAATAGGAGCGGTATTGCGTATACTGAGTGATCCTTGAGTGCTATTTTGCTCACTCTCCTCTGAGAGAGAACCACTACGCTGTGACCCTCCACTCCCACAAGCAACCAAAAACAACACTATCCACACCCCCCAAAAAAACCTAACCATTCACAACCTCACAATCTATTAGTAATTTTTGCTATTTTAATTCTATCTTAATATTTTAAAATCTTAAGTTAAATTAGGAACTGATACGACAATAGCCATTAGAATATTTTATATATCTGCAATACTCTAAATCATAACTGTTTTCTTGTAAAAATTCGGGATAGATGAAGATTATAAAAGTGGTGCGCTAGAGAGGATTTGAACCTCCACGCCGCGAAGCACGAGCCCCTCAAGCCCGCGTGTCTACCGTTCCACCACTAGCGCAAATTGATAACTTACAAGGCTTATCAGAACCTATTTCCGAGGCTAGGGTGGAATTATACCACCCATAACTTAAAACAACTTTAAACCAACGATTATCCGAGGAATGGGTTAGCATAAAGAGCAATAAGCGCAATAACAAGTGTATAGATAACTTGTGCTTCAATCATCGCAAGAGCAATAAACATGGTAGTCATCAATTTACCACCAAGACCTGGGTTTCTAGCAGTTCCAGCAATAGTCGCAGCAGCAGTATGCCCCATACCGATAGCTCCACCAAGAGCCGCAAGACCAAGACCAACACCAGCAGCTACTACTGAGTATGCCTTAATCATTGATTCACCACCTTCGTTAGCGAAAGCAACAGCACCAAGTGCTAAGAAAAGTAAGAAAAACTTTTTCATTTTAATATCCTTAAGTTAATGGGCTTTAAGTCCCCTTCGACTGCGTTCCAAAGTCCGTTCGGATAGCGTAAACATACATAGGAGTGCATGCCAACAAGCAGATAAATCCAACCTGTTTCCCTACTTATCACTTTGTAATAACCCCGCGATTATAGCCAAGATAAGATGAGATAACTATTAAGAAGAAAGTAGAGAGAAAAAAATAAAAAAAGAGATCAAAAGTGTTACAAAAAGAGTCAAAAAAGGGTTTTCTATGAAATAGAGATCTCCTTTTTTGTATATTATTAAAATAGATAATCAGGGGTACAGAGTTCTACCTTTTTACCCTTTTGCTCCAAAACAATAATATCAATCTTCTCTCCAACACAATAACGCTCTTCAAGATTATTGACTCGCTCCTTGGCAACTTTGGAGATATGAAGCAGAGCATCATAACCATCTGGCATCTCAACAAACATACCAAACTCTACAATCTTTTTGATCTTGCCTTCATACTGTTTGTTGATCTCATAACTCATCTGCTTTTTAGCTGGGGTAGCAATAATTGTATCGATAAAAGATTTTGCCCCATCGACATCCTCTTTGGAAGCTCCTATGATTTTCACCAAATTATTATCTCGATCAATATCAATACTAACACCATACTTTTCGATAATTTCACGAATGGTTCCCCCACCTTTACCGATAATTGCAGGAACATGATTTGACTCAATCTTAAAGGAGAGAGAACTTGGCAAAGCTTGGCTTGGTCGCATATTTGCAAGTGCCTCTTCCATAATATTTAGAATATGCACTCTCCCCTCTTTGGCTTGATAGAGTGCATCTTTGAGAACCTCTGCATCTATACCACCTAGCTTGATATCCATCTGCAAAGCAGTAATACCATCAACTGTTCCTGTGATTTTAAAATCCATATCACCATCATGATCTTCCAATCCCATAATATCTGTCAAAACAGCATAACGATCCCCCTCCATAACCAATCCCATTGCGATTCCTGCTACTAACTTCTCAGTCTCTACCTCTGCTGCCTTAAGCGCCAAAGATCCTCCACAAACCGTTGCCATTGAGGAAGAACCATTAGATTCTAAAATCTCAGAGACCAAACGTACTGTACCATTATGATTTAGATCAATGGTTGATTCCAATGCTCTCTTGGCAAGATTCCCATGTCCCAACTCTCGACGACCAGGTGCTCTCGCAGGTTTCGCCTCTCCTACCGAAAAACCAGGAAAATTATAGTGTACCATAAATGTCTCATAGTGTGCACTCTTAGAGCCAATCAACTCATAAGATTGTGCCTCCTTCATATCCCCCAATGTTGCTGTTACCAAAGCTTGTGTTTGACCACGGGTAAAGAGGCATGAACCATGAACTGAGGGAAGAATATTGGTCTCAATATCAATAGGACGAACCTCTTTTAGGCTACGACCATCAGCACGAATAGATTGATCCAAAATAAGAGAACGCACTATTGATTTTTTGTACGCCTCTAACATTTTAGATACCAACTCCTTATCTATCTCCTTATCTTCTGCCTTAAGATCTTCTATAATTTGGTCTCGCAGGGCTTTAAGCTCTTGGCTTCGTTCACTCTTTGCCATCGATCGAACCGCACGTTCTACCTCTGATTGATAGTTAGAGGCAATAAAAGCATAGAGTTCACTATCCGATTGCTCCTCTTCAAGAGGCAAGGCTATTGGCTCTTTTTGCAGAGCAATAAACCCTTTTTTATACTCATCACACGCTTTGGTGATGGCACTTTGGGCGATATCAATAATCTCTAATAGTTCATCCTCGTCCAACTCATTGGTTTGTTGAACATACTCCTCAATAGAGGCATTTACACACATCTCTATCATGAGAATATCAGAGCCACTTCCAACAACCAACAGATCCAGTGTAGACTCTTCCTGCTCTTGGAGTGTAGGATTTAGAAGAATTTCATTTTTGATTTTTCCTATACGAACAGCAGCTACTGCTTGAGAGATATCTATATCAGAGACAAAAAGAGCTGCTGAGGCTGCATGCATTGCAGCGACTTGCATATCTACCTTGGAGTCAGCACTCAATACCGTAATGGTAATAACCACAGGATAGTGAAACCCCTTTGGGAAAAGAGGACGCAGTGATCGATCCACAATACGAGAGGTGAGTGTCTCAAAATCACCCGGTTTGGTCTCTCTTTTGATAAAGCCTCCAGGAATTTTAGCCGCAGCATAGGATTTCTCAATATACTGTACAGTCAATGGTAAAAATTCCTCCTCAACAGGTTTAGGATCAATAGCAACAGCAGCCAAAAGTACGGCATCTCCACACTGATAGAGAACTGCTCCACTGGCTTGTTTGGCAACTTTATTAAAGGTATACTCCTCAACAATATTGTTACAACGAATCTCTATAATTTGCTCATTCATTTTCTAATTATTCCTTTGTTTTTTTCTATTCTCATCCATTATTGCGTCAATATCCTCAAACGTAAAGGGATCAAGTCTCTCATAGTAATACTCTATAGAGATATAGTCATCAATTTTATGAGGACAAAAGAGATTGTCACAGACATTAAGTAGACTCTCATGAACCACATTGTCCAAGATGGGGACAGCAATAAAAACATTTTTGGCTCCCAAAGAGATAACTGTTTTTATTGCTGTCATCATCGTCAATCCTGTCTCTACACACTCATCAACCAATACCACATACTTCTCATCTAAACCATCCAATATCTTGCCATTACGATATTTATGAACATAAGATAAAAGTTTCTCTTTGTATTTTCGAGAAGCTTCACTATAGATATAGTCCTTAGATATCTCAAAAGAGTCAATCAGTGCTTGGTGCATCACCATCTCCTCTGTCTCTCCTATCATAGCAATAGCTAATTTTGGATTGACATGAGAGTAGATTGGCTCACTCAAGAGCAGATCCATCCGTGCTTCTAAAAATTTTGCTATTTTGTTGGCAAAATAGACTCCCCCTTCGCTTACTCCCAAGACAACCGTCTCCTGAGGCTTTAGTATCTCCTTAGGAAGCATATTGATAAGTAGAGAGGAGGCATCTTCTCGACTCTGAAAAATAGCACTCTTTAACTCAAGATCTTTAGACATTATCGCTACCTATTTCGCAGCTGAAGCAGCAGAGCCCAAAAGGTTTTTGAGATCATCATCTACAAAGCTTACCCCTAATCCAATAGAGAGACTATTTGCTTTACTATTAAGTAGGTTATTACCACTCAAGTAGGCATTAATATGCTTAAAGAACTGATAGCGTATGGTTGTGGTTAGATTTGGGTTAGAGCCTCGAATATCATTTACCCCATTAAAGTCATAAAGATTGGTACTAATTTTAAGTGTATCATTCCACCCAAAATAGTCAAATCCAAATCCCCCCTGCCCCTCTATGATACCTACGCGAAAGAGCAGATCATCATACCGTTTACCATACTGAGCAGAGAGAAAATACTCTCCTTTTTCATGCTTTTTGTTCCCTGCATATCCTCGCTCAAACTTATCATTAAATTCAAATGAGGGACCAGAGGTTACACCCAACATATAGTAGCGTGTTGCATCTGGTTTTAGTGCCAAATTAAAGTGTGATTTTGAGTAGCCTCCATCATCATAAATCTCATCAGATCGCATCTCAACATGTAATTCACTCTTGACCATACTATCAAGATATTTATCGATCTTCTCTATGGTCTCAGTCCCTTCACTAAAGAATCCATCTACAGAGCTTAATGCCTTATTTAGACTGCTATCTTTTTTCTCAATGGTATTGTTGAGATTATCTTCAAGACGAACCAACTTATCCATAGCTGGGGGAAGCTTGGCATCCAGTGTCGCTCCAATACTCTCTAAATAGGTAGTAATTCGATTGATTTTTGCCATAATCTCAGGAAGATCTTTGTTGATATTTTTGGCAACGGCTGAATACTCTTTGGATGTTTTGCTAATATCTTCACTCATCACACCAAATTTATCAATGGTCTTATCCAGATTCACAATGGTAGTATTGGCATTACGAATAATCTCATGAATGGTTCTGTTGTCCTCTGTACTAATTGAGGCTAACAGTGTGGTAAACTCTCGGATATTTGCTAGGGTTGTTTGAAGATCCTCTTTTCCCCCTTTGTCAAATACTTCGCGAATATCACGTACCAGAAGCTTAATCTCTTGAAATGCCTCATCTGCTGAGGTCGATGCATCTGCGATACTTGACTGCTTCTCTTGCTTTTCTAGCAACATATTAGGAGATAAAGAAGTTGCAGAGGAGCCTGGTTTAATATCCAAAAATTTTCCTCCCAATAATGAGTCTTGAGAGACCACAATAGTCGAATCATCAGGGATTTTTACCCCATCATCAATCTTCAAATAGGTAATTACCTCATTATCCTTAAGTGCAATACGATCAACATAACCAATATCAACCCCTTTTAACTTTACTTTGGCTTTAGCTTTAAGCCCAATACCATCATCTATCTTTGCCAAAATAGGATAACTCTTTTTGAAAAGATTATCAAAACTGCTAAGCTGTGATAATAATCCAAAGAGAAAAACAAGTGATAAGGTTATAAAAAGACCTACTTTTGCCTCTGTTTTCATCTACTACGTACCTTGTGAGGAGAAACTCTCTTCTATATTTTGTTGGATTCCACCAATAGGGTTAAGGTTAAGCTCAAAATAGAGTACTGTATTGCGAAATGACTCTTCAACATTAGGGATAACCTCCTGACCAATACTCACTTTTGCACTCCAGCACTTTTTTTTATGTGACCATCCCAATTTCCACTGGTGATTAAATTTCTGTTTCAAATCATAATCCATATCAAAAAAAAGATTGCTCTCTTGATTTTTTTTGTAAACAATGCTACCATTTAGGAAGCTTGTTTTCTTATTATTAAATAAGAAATCATGATTATAGAAATGTGTTAACATTATATCATAGTTGCTTTGATTATATCTAACAGACGAGGTTAGTGAGCGAATTTTCTCCTCATTCCAAGCATAAATGAGATTACTATAGAGTGAAAATCGATCATTCTCATAGCCCATCTCATTGTCTATATCCCCTTTGGACTCCTCTCTTTGAGGATAGGAGCTATACCCAATTTTATGAAACAAGGTCATATCCAAATCAGCACTATAGAAGTATTGACTCAAAGCCAATGAGAGTTGCTCCTCTTGTGTTTGTGTTACAAAAAGTTCCTTTTGCTCCTCATTTAGATCCTCATACACTACAGAGGACTCCTTTTCAAAACTTGGGCGAATATAGGTTATAGAGGGGTGCAGTGTATGCACAAAACCTTCTTGATATCTTCTACTCAGATCACTAGAGAGTTCAAGCGTATGATAGTTTCGATAATAGTAGTAATCAGATGAATCTTGGGTGACATTACTAAAGTCGACATGGGTCAAATAGATATTTTCAGAGAGAGCAAAATCGATATAATCATCAAAAAAAGTATCATAGTAGGTCAAAGGAAGATCTAACTCCATTTGAGAAGCACGACTTCCTGTTGTTCGAGTATAGTTATGTACCCGCCCATCAATGGTATAAAAGAGCCTATTCTCAAAAATTTTTGTCATAAAGTGGTGATAGTGCAAAGAGGGTATCTCTTGAATCGTTTGACGGTTACTCTCTTTGCTAGTATCGATATTATAACGTCCATAGAGTCCAAAATAGCTCTTTTGGTCATAGAGAAAAGCATTGAGCCTAGACTCAACCAAATTTGATCGAAGCAGAGAAGAGGCACTCTCTTTTTGTAGATTGAGATACTCTCGATCATTAAGATATGTTCCATTAAAATAGAAACCACTCTCATACCCATGAGGTCTCCAAAATTCAGAGAGAAAATCAGTAGATTGATAAAAGAGCTCTGCCCCAAAATGCTCTCTGTTAAAATCATAATCCTCTGCATAATCGGCGTTATTTTTAAAGTAACCTGTTCGCAAATACCCCTCAGAGTGGTTAGAGTCCACAAAGCGTGTGGTTATATATCCTCCAAATCCCCGATGTGTACGAACTTGAGGAGCAAACTCCATATCCCAAGTCTCCTTAGGAGCATAAAAGAATGGCTGTTCATAGAGAAATCCTTCTGAGTTGGCATTGAGCGAAAGCTTGAATCTAGGGAGAAGTAGTCCAGTGGTTCTTTTGGTGAGTGTTGGAAATGCCAAATAGGGAAAATAAAATACCGTTGTATCATAAAAACGTAATTTGGCATCCTCCATTGTAATAAACTGTTTATCTTCACGGTAGTGTGCTTCAGAGAACTCTATTGTCCAATCGGGATGAAGCACATTACAGCTAGAGATACGACTATCAAAAAGTTTATAGTCAAAATTCTCTTTGGTTGCTTGATTTGAGCTCATCCAAAGATCATCTTGTGTTGTCAAAAAGAGCTTTTTGAATCTAACTGCACGGCTTTGTGTATTGATAACCAAATGATCTGTTGCCACACGATCATCTTCTTCTCTACCCAACATCTCAACATGACCATCCAGTTTTAGTAGAGAGCTATTTTTGTCATACTGGGCATGATCTGATTTGATCATCGCCCCATCATAGAGAATCACCACCTGCTCATCAGCATTAAATTTTTTTGAGGTACTTGAAATATGTTTGGCAAATACCTCTATGGTCTTATCTGCATACAGAAAATCAACAAATAATAAAGAGATAAATAGAAGATTACGCATCCACAACAACAGTCTGAGCAAACTTATCATGAAGGGTCTGAACCAATGGATTAAAATAGGCAAAGAGATAACCTATATAGAATAGACTCTCGCTTACAATTCTCAAAAAAGCACGAAGCAGTGCTGTCCACAGTGAGGGGATATATCCACCATCATACTCCACAACACGTATCTTCATCAAGATTTTGCCAGGGGTCATCCCCCCTTGCCAAACAAAAAAGGTTTGATAGATAATCTTGAGCATAACAAAGACCAAAAAGTTACGTTGCAAAAAGAGACTTATTGCCATTGGATCTTTTAGCTCAACTAACTGAGAATAGAAGATAACAAGCAAAAAGATAGAGACAATAATATCATCAATAACAAATGCTCCCAATCGCTTTTTGGTACTAGCGATATGAAATTCCAAAGGTTGCTCTTGTTGCATGACTACTCCTAGAGTGCTTGATAAGCGATATCCGTTCGACACTGCTTTCCTGCAAAGTGTACCTGCCCTACCAACATATAAGCACGTTGCTGTGCCTCGGCAATACTCTCCCCTAGTCCCACACAGACCAAAACTCGTCCACCAGTCGCATAGAGCTTACCATCTTCACCTCGACTCACTCCTGCAAAAGAGATATGCGAATTGCTCTCTAAATCATCATGATAAATATCATCAATAATGATCTCTGCTGGTTCACTACTTTTATACGGATAATCCTTACTTGCCATTACCACGCCCACAGCATATTTATCATAAAACTCTATAGTAGCACTCTTAAGATCCCCTGTGGCTGCTTTGTAGAAGAGTTCCGAAGCCGGTGATTTAAGAAGAGGCATCAACTCTTCACACTCAGGATCTCCAAATCGAACATTATACTCCAAGACAAAAGGATCACCATTGACCACCATAACACCAATAAAAAGAACACCAGTAAAGGGCATCCCCTCCTCTTTCATCCCCTTGAGTGTAGGGATAATAACACGCTCATCAAGCTTGGCATAGATCTCATCATTGACCAATGGGGTAGGTGCATAGGCTCCCATCCCTCCTGTATTTGGTCCCTCATCATTATTAAGTAATCGCTTATGATCTTGAGCCGCTGGTAATACCACATAATCTTCACCATCACAAATCGCAAAGACAGAGAGTTCATATCCATCCAAAAACTCCTCAACCACAATAGCTGTTCCTGCTTCACCAAATGAGTTTCCTGAGAGCATCTCTCCTGCTGCTTTTTTGGCTTCATCTTGACTCTGAGCGATAATCACCCCTTTACCACCACAAAGCCCATCAGCTTTGACAACAATAGGAGCTTCTAAACTGTTGATAAAGGTATAAGCCTCTTCAAGCGAATCGGTCTCGATATATCTAGCAGTAGGTACATTATGACGTGCCAAAAAATTTTTCATAAAAATTTTGGATCCCTCCAACTGTGCGGCTTTGGCAGTTGGTCCAAAAATAGTTAACCCTCTTTGGGTAAAGAGATCAACAATCCCCTCCACTAGTGGAGCCTCAGGTCCAACAACCGTCAAATCAACCCCATTCTCTTCACAAAAGTCTGCCAACTCTGAAAAATCACTAATATTCAGATTCTCTCCTAACTCATCTGTAGCACCATTGCCTGGGGCAAAATAGAGTTTTTCGACACTTTTATCTCTTTTGAGTGCCATTCCTATAGAATACTCTCTTCCGCCTGAACCAATTACTAATACATTCACCTGTTACGCTCCATAAATAATAGTTAAGACTATGTAACATACTTACACACTATTAACTTTTTTTTAACATCCTCTCAACCAACGAAAATAGTATAAAAAGATTGCTGATAAAATGGTAGGAAGCCCGAATGGCCGTTCTGCATAAAAGCCGGCCCTAAAAAGCCAACGGTGTAGGAGAGAGTGACCTTTCGGGGACAATTTCTCGTGATACCGATCACTCAAACGAAACCATCCACACCCCAGTCAACTACATGTCCCACTAAAGATAATGTTGGACCACATGTTACAGTAGTCGAACCATTCAGGTTAATACAATTATACACTAATTATCATCAAATGTCACTATTTTTATATATTTCTTTGGCTTTTTTGATACATGAATCGATAAGTGGTCTTTGCGCGACCACATATCGACACTCTTTTGGGAGATGAGCCTTAGTAGCCTTCCCAATCAAAACCGCAGTATAACTCTCATCCCAAGTAAAGTTTCTAAAAAAGCACCGAATGGTAGAGGGAGAGGTAAAAATAATAGTAGCTCCCTCTTTGGGTTTGGCTTCAAGAGGATAGGTACAACAAGAGGTTCGATAGAGTACCTGCTCTGCCAAATCAATCCCCTCCTTTGCCAAAAATCCCTTACTATCAAAAGAGATCTCTTCAGGGCGTAGATAGAGAATCCTTTTATTGGCAAAAAAACTTTTGATATCTTGTGCCAATACCTCTCCATAAAACTCTTTTGGATGATAGAGTACCCTGCCCCCTAGCTCCTCTATTTTTTTCTTGGTTGCTCCTCCTATGGCAATAGTATCATACTCTTTCCATCTTGAATCAATCTTATCTGCACTCACTACGGCCTGTTTGGAGGTAAACATCAAAAGATTACTCTCCCCAAAGTCAATCTCATTAGCCAAAAGCTCAAACTTAATCATAGGAAGAGATATTGTCTCATCTTTGATTAAAGGTGAAAGTAGATAGATCATAAAACCAACCTATCAAAATAGACAAATTTCAAATTATATTTTTTTCTCATCTTTTTCCTTTTTCTCTGTACTAAAATTATATCACAATCAAATTCATTGTATACTTTCACATGAATCCAATCAAAAAATCTCTTAAATCTATTCAAAAAAATTTTGGGAAAAAAGATCAAGCCTATATAACTATTCGACGTGTCTATCCTCACCTCTCTATGTTAAGTAACCAAGAGATTTTAGACTACTATCATGTCAAAAATATAAAAGAGCTTGAAGATCATATCAAATACATCAAAAAAATTTTGAAAAAGAACGTAATAGATAATCACAAGGAGATAGAACAACCAAAAAACTGCTTTTGCGTAGATAGTCGAGGAGAGTTCAAGTATCTCTATCTCAGTAGAGAAGAGGCAAAGAGACAAATTCTCTATATCAAAAAAGAGAAAAAGATCAAACTAACTCTCTACCCTT
>CAZEUB010000010.1:0-3731 GCA_964515605.1 uncultured Sulfurovum sp.
GGTATTAGGAGCAAACGTTGCAATGGCAGACGGATCGAAAGTTGAAGCAAACAAAAATGTCAACTTAAATATTGTGAACAAAAGTGAAGTTGAGGGATCAACCGTTGGAATGGAGATTAAAGCAAAAGGATCAAAAGTTAAAGCAAACGACAATGTCAACTTAAACATTGTAAATAAAAGCAAAGTCAAAGACTCTACTGTTGGTATGAAGATTGATGCTGAGTAGGCGAAGAGACCGTTCAGACTTTTTATGTCACCCGATAGATGAGTGAATTATATCACAACTCCAGTGCCTTATCCAATCTTCCCTCAAAGAAGATAGCCAATTGAGAAATGGTCAGTGACCAGTTTCTCATCGGCATAGTCCATTTCTTCTAAGCATTCTGAATACCCATATAGAGCAATTTCAACAATGAATTTTTATTAGGGAAAGCCTCTTTGGTTTTGGTCAGTTTCCTGAACTGCCTATGGACAGACTCGATGATATTGGTCGTATAGATGATACGTCTGATATCTTCAGGATATTTGAAATAGTAGGAGAGGTTCTCCCACTTATTTGGTTGCGTATCTCATTACCTAAGTGGGTTTCCAGTTCAGCTTCTAGTGTTGCTTCTGTCAATTGTTTGATAAGTGGAGCAAGGATCCCACCCTTACCGTCTATTGTTGCACCTGCTTTGGTCGCTTCAAGTGCTTCATCTAAGTCAAATCTATTTTTCATGTCTCCTTCCTTTTGAATTTTAAATTCTATCAGATTGACACAAAATTTCTAACACTCCCTACACCTGCCGTTGAATCTCCATAATTCTTCGTATTTTAACTTTTTTAAAAATAAATTTTACTGAATTACTGTCTTAGATTTTAGGGGCATTATATTAACTGAAAAAATTATAAAAAATTATAAAAAATATCAACTAATTTTAGTTGCAATATGTAACATTGTTTGATTTTTTGTCTGCTCAGTTTTTAAGTTTATTTAATGATGGATAAGGTTTTTCGTAAAAAGCGATATTATTCTAATAAAAACTAGGGGGAATTATGCAAAAGAGATTACTTTTGATATTGAGTAGTTGTCTAATTGTTGGATGTTCTGATAGCTCATCTACGAATGATAATAATCCAAAAGAGGTAGAAAATACCACAGTTGCTACTGAAGAGGTGGGACTCGATGAGAATGAGACAAGAGCATCACATAGACTGATTAAGGGACGAGTAGTTGATGGAGAGATTAGTGGAGCAACGATTTTTTTAGACCTTAATAGAGATGGAAAGCTTGATAAGAATGAACCTTCAACAAAGAGTGACTCCAAAGGGTATTATGAGCTAAGTGTCAGTCAAGAGGTGTCTGAAGATTACTCTGCACCACTAGTGGCATTTGGGGGTGAGGATATTCGACTTAAAAAAGAGTTTGAAGAGGTATTAATGGCATTTAGAGGAAAAGATAATGCCAAAGTAAATATTACCCCCATCTCAACCCTAATTGCAAGTGATATTTTGGAGCAAATAGAGAAGAAGAGTAGTGAAAATAAGAGAGAGACCAAGGGAGTTCAAGATAAACTCTTTAAAGTGACAGCAGAAGAGCTTTTTAGATTATTAGAAGAGACGCAAAAAGATTTTGCACTGCTCTTTAATCTTGATGTTAAACTACTTACTCAAGACCCTGTAGAGGTTGCATTAGAAGGAAATTTGGAACTTTTGAAAACCAATATGAAAGTTAATAAAGTTGCAAGAGAGATAAAAAAGGCTGTTAAAAAAGAGTTAAGAGATAAAACTAAGGATGCAATAAAAAGTTATAGAGCTTTGAGTAAAGCTCTCAAAGAGGCACAAAGAGAGGCAAAAAAAGGTGATGTAATATTAGAAGAGGCCGTCTCATTGATTGCAGAGGTCTCTCCAGAGGTTTTTGATAAAGATCTAATCCCTACCATTAAGGCAGTAACCAAATATACTTTGGATGCTTTTGATGCAAGTTGGGAAGAGAATAAAGAGGAGATTGTTCAAGCCCTTGAAGATAAAAAAGAGTTTTTGGGATTGATTGAGGACGAAGAGAGAATAGCAGAGGAGTTGGATGGTAAAGATAAAGATGGAGATGGTCTTCCTGATGATTCTAACTTTGGTAACGATAGTAATGAAGAAGATGAGGGAGTCACTCCACCTCCACAGATAAACTCAAGAGATGGTGGTGACAATGGTGACGGAGAAGATACTCAAGAGGATAATCAAACCTGCACTCTCTTAGATGTTATTCAAGATGATAGTCAGTTTAATGACCTCTTTATTACTGAAGAGAGAGAGGATATAGCGTGGAGCAGTCAAGATTTTAGTGTCAAAGGAATAGAAGAGGCATTTAATAATGCTCGTGCTAAGGATAGTACCGTTAATACGAAGATAACATTACCCTCTCAATTGGTATGGGATGGGATGAGTATTCAAGAGAAAGGACTCTATCTGCTTAATAAAGAGAGATATGATAGAGGAATTAAACCCTTTGAGGGGTTTGATGATAATGTGATTCAAACAGCACAAACCTATACAAATCTTCTCTATCAAACAGGAAAATTTGGTCACAGAGAAGATGGAAGTGCATGGGAACGCTTAGATAGGATTGATGAAATCAAAGAAAACAAGGACTTTTTAAGATATGCTGAAAATATTTATTCTGCAGCAGCAACAGCAGAGTATACCCCTGAGCCAATAGCCCAAGCAGTCTATAGTTGGATTTATAAGGACAAAGGTTCTAATTATGGACATAGAAAGTTCTCTTTGGTAAATGGTTTAGATGACAATCATGCTCAAGTAGGGTCAGAAGGGGTTATTGGATTTGGTTTCAAGCAGGGAGAGGATTATGCTTTCTATCCTAACTTCAAGAGTACCATTGTTCTCTTAAATGGATTCGACCCTAGTGAGAGTTATAATGGCAAAAATTTAAAAGACTTCTCGCTCTGTACAGAGGACAATAACAGTAATGAAAATAATGAGAGTGAGGACAATCAAACCAGAGACATTACCCCACCCACAATTACGCTTCAAGGTGATAATCCTCTTATCTTAGAGGCAGGAGCCAACTATCAAGAGGCAGGAGCGACTGCTTTAGATGACCAAGATGGAGAGTTGAATGTTACTATTGAAGGGGTAGTTGATAATTTTGTAGTAGGAGAGTATAATCTAACTTATAGTGCAACGGATAAAGCCAATAATAGAGGCGAAGTTATTCGTACGATTAATGTAGTTGATACTACTCCACCTACATTGATATTAAAAGATGAACTTAATATTACACTCTATCTAAATGAAAATTACGAAATATCAGAATACAATGCTACAGATAATGCTCATGGAGATATTAATATTACAACGATTGGTAGTGTAGATACTACTCAAGTAGGTACCTATAGAGTTGTTTATAAAGCAGTTGATGGCTCAGGCAATAGTAGTGAAGTTACACAAGTTATTCAGGTATTAGAACCTAGAGACACCACACCTCCTACGATTACATTAAATGGAGCAGAAGAGATAGATATTATCTTAGGAGACGAGTACCATGAGTATGGTGCTACAGCTATTGATGATAAGGATGGAGAGCTTAATGTTACAATTGATAATTCAGCTTTAAATCCTTATAAGATTGGTAGTTATAATGTTATCTATTCTGCTTTGGATGGTGCGGGAAATGAGGCAAATCAAACCCGAATAGTCAATATTATCTCTCCTGAAAGTTTAGTAGATGGATTAGATAT
>CAZEUB010000011.1:0-27394 GCA_964515605.1 uncultured Sulfurovum sp.
TATAACCCATTTGATATATTAAAGTTTATCAAAAATGGTTTTATCTTTAGAAACTACTGGTGGGAGAGTGGTAGCCCATATAGCCTTATGGAGCTAATAAAAACCAAAGATTACTATCTGCCAAGTTTGCAAAACCTAAAAACAGATGAGACACTTCTAAATAGCTTTGATATAGAAAGGATACAGTTAGAGAGTCTACTATTTCAGGCTGGATACTTAACTATAGATAGTGTAATGGAGTATCCATTTGGTGGGTCTCAATATACTCTAAAAGTACCTAATATGGAGGTGCAGATATCTCTAAATAATCTAATGTTAAACTATCTATCAGATAGCACTTTTCAAGATAATAAACTACCAACATACAATGCACTACTAGAAGCAGAACTAGAAGAGTTTAAAGAGACTCTAATGTCACTATTTGCATCTATCCCCTATAATAACTATGTTAAAAATAGTATATCAAACTTTGAAGGGTACTATGCAAGTGTGGTCTATGCCTACTTAGCAAGTTTGGGAGTAGAGATAGTAGCAGAAGATGTAACAAATAGAGGACGTATAGATATAACACTACTTATTAGAGATAAAATTTATATTATAGAGTTTAAAGTAGGGGAGCAAAATGCCCTACAGCAGATAAGAGATAAAAACTACCATCAAAAGTACCTAAAACAAAATAAACAGATATATCTAGTGGGTATTAGTTTTGATGAAGAGGAGAGAAATATAAGTAGTTTTGAGTATGAGAAGGTAATTTAGAAATGCATGAGATAAGCTATTCCTCAAACCAAGGCAGACTCTACTTCTTCAACTTCTCCCCATGGCGAATGATGCAGATAGAGCCATTTTTTTACGCACCCAATAACCAAAAGTTCATCTGCAAAGATTTAGAAGATGCCCTCCAAAAAGGGCTAGAGCCACAAGGGTGTAATATCTTCATCTATGGAATCATAGCGTTTCCAAAAGTAGAAGCGTTTGCCAAGAGGCACAATATGACTATCTATCGAATAGAGGATGCTTTTATTCGCTCTGTGGCATTGGGGTCAGGGTTTGCCAAGCCATACTCTATGGGGATAGACTCAAGAGGTATCTATTTTGACCCACGAAAACCATCAGATTTGGAGTATCTACTAGAGAATTATGAGTTTTCAGATGAGCTACTAAACAGAGCCAAAAAGGTTAGAGCAGAGGTGGTAGCCTCCAAGTTCTCCAAATACAACCACCTAGAACATGCCCAGATAGAGATAGATAGAGCCAAATATGACAAAGTAATACTCGTCACTGGTCAGGTCGAAGATGATATGTCTATCAAATTTGGAGCATTTGGACTAAACAATAGCGACCTGTTGCAGATGGTAAAAGAGAGAAACCCCAACGCCTATATCATCTACAAGCCTCACCCAGATGTCCTATCGGGCAATAGAAAAGGGAGCATAGCCAAAGAGATTATAGAGCGTTGTGCTAATGAGGTTCAGACCATGATAAGTATCGACTCCTGTATCGCTGTAAGTGATGAGATACATACACTCACATCAGGAGCAGGGTTTGATGCACTAATCCGTGGTAAAAAGGTTCACACCTATGGTATGCCATTCTATGCAGGGTGGGGACTAACGGTTGATTATAGAGAGTGCGAGAGAAGAACAAAGGTTCGTACACTTGATGAGTTGGTTTGTGCTACACTTATTCTCTTTCCTCGATATATCTCTCCTAAAACAGGAGCATTTTGTGAGATAGAGCAGACCTTAGCAGAGCTAAAAGAGGAGCAGGAGAGATATTTTAATGATAGCTTTTATAGATTTAAAGTAAATTTCAAAGGGTATATTCTCCCAAGAGGGCGAAAGGTTATCCGTGCTATTTTGAAGCCATTTCGGTTGAAAATTTGATAAAAAGTAATACTAAAGAGATTATCCTAAGATAATCTGTGCCCCACCTCAAAATGCCATCTTATATTGTCTATTCGAGCTTTAGCTCAAACCTTAAATCCCATACTTTTAGAGCTCTCAAAACTGCTTCCTAGCTCTTTTTGGATCTCTTCAAGAAAATCTTGCATTGTAAATACAGACTCCTCTCGAACGGCAACTTTGTAGGCGGTATTTCGGATAATGAGATTGATTTGTCCTCCTGTCACTTCGTGTTTGGCAAGTTCATTGACATCAAATCCCTCTTCATAATCTGCTGCCTCAGGAAGCATGAAGTGCCAGAGACGTTTACGCTGTTCATGGTCAGGTTTTTTGAACTCAATTTTATAGTTGAAGCGTCGAGAGAAGGCTTTGTCAAGATTATCAAGAAGATTGGTTGTAGCAATCAAAATTCCTTGAAACTTTTCGATCTGTTCCAAGAAGATGTTTTGCATCTGATTGTGCATCTTATCTGCCGAACTTCCTACCCCTTCACTACGTCCTGAGAGGAATTGATCTGCTTCATTGAGTAGAAGAATGGGGTCGACTTTGGCTTTTTTGCTCAATGTTTTAAAGTCATCAAAGATCTTTCGTACATTCTTTTCGCTCTCACCAACATACATTGAGAGAATTTTTGAGCAGTCAAAGCTAAGAATAGGACGTTTGAGGGTTTTTGCTAGGCTCATAGCGGTCATTGTTTTTCCTGTTCCAGGAGAGCCATAGAAGATAATACGAGCATCAATCCCTTTACGTTTGTCTCTTAATCCCCATGATTTGAGTTTGGCAAAGACCTCTTTGTCCATCTGTTTGACCACAGTATCAAGAATCTTTTTGGTCTCTGGGTGCAGTACCACATCATCCAGACTAGTAGTGGGATTGATATACTCAAAAAGCTCTTGCTCCTCTACAAGCTTATCGAGTTTGAGGGTGGTGACCTTTTTCTTTTTGTTGGGGTGGATAATGCGTTGGAGAATATCTTCGTGAAGATAAAAAGAGCGGCTAATCCCTCCAAACATATTGAGAATCTCTTCATAATCAAGAATATTGTCACTAAGGAGTTTTGAGCCATCTTCGAGTAAGGCTCGATTGCGAATCTTGTCATACTCATCAACGGAGATAAGCTCAATAAGGGTATTCATATCTCGAAACTGTCCCTCTCCTCCTGAGTACTCCTCCTTAAGCAGTGCAAGAAAGATTTTCTGTTCTCTCTCATCAAACTCTTTCTCTTTGAAAAAACTCTCAACAACAATAGGCTCATCGGTCATCTCTAGTCGGGCTTTGATGCGTTTATTGAGTAGGGAGAGTTTGTTTTGTAGTCGTCCTATGTTAAGAGAGTTTTCTGTAAATCCTTGTTGAGAGATAGAGATTTTGTGCAGAAGTTCAATAGCATCGAACTGATCTTGAAGATACTCCAAATGATCGGTATAGGGTTTGATCTCTGGTAACGACACTTCGAGTGACCCCTCCTCTAGGAGACGTAGTAGCGAGACACTTGGTGATATAGAGGTATTGAGAATCTCTAGTTGAGAGACATCTTGGGTTTTGACCTGTCCAAAACTCATCTGTACAATCCATCCAAGATTCATTAGATTCTTGATCAATGAGAGATAGTTGAGATACTCATAATCTTGAGATTCAAAACACTCCTGAAGTATCTCTAACACAGCGGTCTCTTCAACTCCTTTGACAAAACGTTGGCAGAGATATTGAAGAATAATAGCTTCCTCTTTGGAGCATTTGAGGTCTTTGTAGATGATAGCTTTACGAACATCAGTCGCTTCAATAAAATTTATAAGATGTTTCACAACCTGTTTCCTAAAAAGTTAATTGATAGGATTATATCAAAATATTGGAGATAAAGAGAAGATAACATTTGAGTTGCTCTACTAAGAGATAAGAAAAAGGAGATCTTTTATAAAAAATATTAAGCTCAAATGCTATCTAATCATCTCTGAGAGTCTTTCAAAAAGGGAGGAGAAGAAATCTTGACTCTCATAATGATATTATAGCCAAAAAGTTGTGATTTAATTGTGTAAAATATAAAATTTATTAAAGAATTTATCTATATACTGTAGATAATAAATATTTAATATATCATCATGTTTCATCCTATTTTCTACCAAGTAAGTTGAGTTGAAAATTGTGAATAGATTAAGCTTGTTAAAACTTGTTAATATCTTAAAATTATTTATTTATTATTAACTCTATTTTTTATTAAGTTTTTTTGTTATAGAGTATTAAAAAAAACTTTCAAGGCGGTCTTTATGAAAAGATTTCAAGTTATTATGCTTCCTCTGCTCTCAACCTCTCTTCTCTTTGCTAACTCCTTAGTAGATAAAGCCAAAAAGAGTGGACTGTTTCCTATTCCATCAGATAAGAAAGAACTACGTAAAATTATCGATCCCAAAGGGATGATGACCTCTAAACGTATCGCATTAGGAAAACAGCTCTATTTTGAACCACGTATTTCTAAAAGTAGCTTGATCTCTTGTAACTGGTGCCACAATTTAGGTTTGGGTGGTGTAGATGGTGTCTCCAAAGCGATTGGACATAAGTGGTCAGGTAACCCCATGCACCTCAACTCTCCTACTGTCTATAATGCTGTCTTTGCCAAGCGTCAATTTTGGGATGGGCGTAGTCCTAGTCTGGAGGATCAAGCGATGGGACCAATCCAAGCAGGTGTAGAGATGGCAGCCCCAAAAGATCTGGTCGTGAGTCGAATCAACTCCATTCCAGAGTATGTTAGTGCTTTCAAGGAGGCTTATGGCAAGAGTGTGAAGATCGATTTTAAGACCATTGCTTCGACCATTGCCCTTTTTGAACGGACACTAGTAACTCCCTCTCGTTATGATGATTTTCTCAATGGCAATGCCAAGGCATTAACCAAAGCAGAGCAAGAGGGGCTTAATATCTTTATAGATAAAGGGTGTACTACTTGTCACAATGGAATCGCTCTGGGTGGGAAGATGCAGGTTTTTGAGTTGCGTGATAAGTATAAACATCGAGATGTTGGTGGGTTTAGAGGAGATGCACAAGGAAGAATCAAAGTCCCTACACTGCGTAATATTACAGAGACAGCTCCCTATTTTCACAATGGGATGATCTGGGATCTGCGAGAAGCGATCAAGGAGATGAGTCATATTCAAATGGCATACAAGGTAAAAGAGAAAACAGGTAATGGCAACTTTAATATCGCTGTTAAAAAGATTGAACTAAGTGATAAAGATGTTGATAAGATTATGGATTTTTTTGGAGCATTGGAGGGGCGAAAGCCAGTAATTACCTATCCCCAACTACCCAAAAGTACACTAAAGACAGTTAAACCAAATGAAAATTAAAAAAAAAGGGGGGAGAGTGCAATGTTAAAAAAGATATTATATATGGTATTTATAGGGGTCTCTCTATCGAGTTTCCTAGGGGCAAACTCTACTATAGAAGGGCGTGTTGTTATTAATCTTTCAGGTAAGCAGCGGATGCTTACTCAAAAGATGAGCAAAGAGGCACTTCTGATTATCAAAGGGATTGATATATCAAATAATCGAGATAGTTTAGAGAAGACCATTGCTCTTTTTGATACCACACTGCATGGACTTCGTGATGGAGATAGTAAGTTGCATCTTCCAAAAACCAAAGAGAAGAAGATTATTGAACAACTTGATAAGGGGATAAAGCTTTGGAGTCTTTTTAGAAAATTTTTGGATAAGGTTGTTGAGGGAAAAGCAGACAAAGATACACTCAAAGCCATAGAGATAGCCAATATGCCTCTCTTGAAGGTGATGGATAGAGTCGTGCATCTCTATGAGAAAAAATATAAATCTGATATCTCTCCTGCTTTGGCAAAGACGATTAACCTTGCAGGTCGAGAACGGATGTTGATTCAGAAGATGACCAAAGAGTTGTTGCTTATTGCAAACAACAGTCAATCTGATGCCTACATCAAGAGTCTTCAAAAGGGAGGAAGCTTGTTTCAATCCAAACTCTCTGAGTTGATGAGTGATGTAGATGCCATCAAAGATCCAAAACTTCTCAAGAGAATCAAAGGAGTGCAACAACTTTGGGATGAGTATCAAGAGGCCATTCTCAATACGGAATTATCTGCTTCGGGACTTAAATTGTTTAATCAAAAAGAGAAAAAAATTATTCAACAGATGAGCGAGGAGTTGGTAGCAGTAGCACAACAGATTGATGCCAAACGTTACCAGATCAATCTAAAAGAGACTCAAGAGCTTTTTGATAGTACTTTGAGAGCCTTAATAAATGGTGATAAGAAGATGGGGGTTATTAAACCCTCTAATTCTAAAGTCAAAAAACAACTAGAGAGAGTCCAAAGCTTATGGCAAGAGTATCAACCTATTATTACCAAGGTCGATATCTCTGATCGGGGATTACGCAAAGCTATGCAGATCAATATGCCGCTACTTTGGGCGATGGACAAAGCAGTCAAGCTTTATGAGATCAATTAAAATAGAGAGTCTAAAAATATAGGCAACATGAAAAGCAACTCTATATATAGGAGTCATCAAAAGTGATTTTTTCAGCTTCATCAGCACTACAAATCGACCACTTCAAAGGTGCGTTTAGAGTAGATGGGCAGTTTAGAAAATCATAGGAGTTTCACCCATATTGTGGTAGAATTTCTAAGAATTTAATTTAATATGGGTTTAATAGACTCAAATAGCTAAGGAAGATCACAATGGAACTGTTTGGAACAGATGGCGTACGAGGAGTTGCAGGTGCTAGACTTGATGCCTTTACGGTAATGAAACTAGCCATGGCTGCGGGTGTACATTTTAGAAAAAAGGCAAAGACCAATCTCATTTTGGTAGGTAAAGATACTCGACGAAGTGGTTATATGATTGAGAATGCTTTGGTGTCAGGTTTGACTGCGGTTGGGTATAATGTGATTCAGATTGGTCCTATGCCAACTCCTGCTATCGCTTTTTTGACAGAAAATATGCGTTGTGATGCAGGGATTATGATTACGGCGAGTCATAACCCCTATTATGATAATGGTATTAAGTTTTTTGATGCTAGTGGTGGAAAGCTTGGTCGAGAAGATGAAGAGGAGATTGAGAGCATTTTTGATAATGCAGAACGTATAGAGGATCACTTCGCCACCAAAAAAGCGATCGGTCAATCCAAGCGGATTGATGATGTAATTGGTCGCTATATTGTCTTGATCAAAAACTCCTTTCCAAGAGAGCTCTCTCTAGTAGGGATGCGTATAGTAGTAGATTGTGCCAATGGCGCTGCCTACCAAGTAGCCCCTACTGTACTGCGTGAGCTTGGTGCTGATGTGATTGTTTTGGGTGATAAGCCTGATGGTTTTAATATCAATACCAACTGTGGAGCAATGCACCCTGAACTGCTCTCTCAAAAGGTGATTGAGACCCGTGCAGATATTGGTATTGCATTAGATGGTGATGCTGATCGATTGGTGGTTGTAGATGAAAAAGGAGAGGTGGTTGATGGGGATAAACTCCTTGGTGCTTTGGCTGTCTATCTCAAAAATGAAGGGAAGTTGGCAAATAACAAAGCAGTGGCTACAGTGATGAGCAATCAAGGTTTGGCAGAGTATCTTGGTATACATGGTATTACACTCTATCGTAGTGATGTGGGAGACAAGCATGTTTTGGAGATTATGAAAAAGGAGGATGCCAATTTTGGTGGAGAGCAGAGTGGACATGTCATCTTCTCAGATTTTGCCAAGACAGGTGATGGATTGGTCTCAGCCCTCCAAGTCTTTGCCTATGTTCTCTCCTCAGCTAAAAAGACAAGTGAAGCTTTTGATATTTTTAGACTTTATCCTCAAGAACAAGCAAATATTAAAATTGCAATCAAACCTCCTATTGATGAGATTGAAGGGGTCAAGGAGCTTTTTGAGGAGATTGATGCTTATGGGATGCGTCATCTGATTCGCTACTCAGGCACAGAGAGTGTAATGCGTATTTTGCTAGAGGGCAAAGATAAAAAGCAGTTGAGTGTGATGATGAGTAAGTGTGTGGCATTTTTTACAAAGGCATTGAGTTGATGTTGCGTTATATTACTGTTTTTCTCTTGGCAACACTAGGGACATTTATTATTGATCAATCTATCAAAGAGATCTTTGTTGAGGGGGGATACTATCTCAAAGGTGCTTGTATCAATCTTGAACTGCACTACAACAGAGGAGTTGCCTTCTCTATGTTTGCCTTTTTGGGGGATTATCTCAAATGGATACAGATTGCTATAGTGGTACTGGTATTGGGTGTGGTCTTTTATGAAGGCTATCTTCGCAAATATGCTTTTGCTATTGGTTTGATTGTGGGGGGAGCATTTGGAAATATTTATGATCGTTTTCACCATGAGGGGGTTGTTGATTATGTGGCATGGCATTGTGGATTTAATTTTGCTGTCTTTAACTATGCCGATGTGATGATTGATCTAGGTGTAGGGTTGATTCTTCTGCTAGGTTACCTAGAGGGGCGTAGAGCTAAATAAGTAGTTGACCAATTTTTTTAAAATTAATTTTGGGTAAGTACTTATAAAACTTAGTAGGATAGGGTGATTTTCCCCTATGGCTACTCTATAATCTCTATAGTCTCTTGTGCTTTGGAGATGGAGATATTCTCACCACTCATCGCTTTCATAATGACCTGTTTGCTCTTCTTCTTGAGACGACCAGCTCCTACATAGACGGGAATTGCCATGGCACGCATCTTGGCTCCTGTTCCATCATCCACTTTTGCTAGAAGCCTAATATAGTAGAGACCATCTTTTTGAGAGGAGACTTTGAAATTCATCTTATACTCATTTTGATCATCAGAGAGTACAAATTTAGTTATATCACTAACATGTTCCTCTGCACTTAACCCCTCATCCAAGGTAACCGTCACCTCCATCTCACCTGAGTGTAGTGTTGTGGTTAGTGTCGCATTGATATCAGAGACCTCCCCTTTTGCTACTCTTGCAACATTATGTGTAATATTAATAGGTGCTCCTGGTTTCTGGTAATGCCCAATGGTGCTTATTATCTCTTTGTTGCCAATATCTTTTGCCATACTTATCTCTCCTGTTATTCCTATTATCATCAGTGAAGATAGTAGTAGTGTGGTTCTTTGTTTCATTATAAATCCTTTTTATTTGCTAATTATAACATCAAAACAGGGGCGAGGCAACCCCTCATAGTCTGAAATATCCAATAGATACTCTCCCTCATCAAGAGAGTAACTATCTTCTGCTTTGCCTGGAAGCGTATCATCAGAGATACCTATTTGCATAAATGGAGAGGTTCTAAAGAGCATAAAATCAGGATCTGCACTGCTTCCATTACGCTGAATAACCCTTATATTATAACGATCTGCACTATTGACAGTAAAACGAATATACTTATGTGTATCAAGCTTATTGCCATACCCATAGGCAGTTGAGGTACAGACGCTCTTACTCTCTGCAATATAAGCATCAAGATAGAGTTCGTGAAAATCATTTCCATAAATATCATTGATAGATCCAATATCTTCATCTGCTAAGATAGCATCAATCTTCGTACTCTCTTGAGGGTTTTCACTCTTTAGTGCTGTAATAAAAGGGAAGAGCGATGTAAATGCCTTGGTATTTTTCTGTGCCCCTGTCAATACCTTATAGATTGGTTTAAACCCAAGGGATAAGTAATCTCCATCATCATCATGTGCATCATAAAGATCATAGATAATTCGCTGAATAGAGGCTTCACTAAACCAACCTGGCTCATTTTTATCAGCACTCTCAATATTCATAGACCAACCATCCCTTTGTGATCGTCCCATTGTATCATAATAGATGGGATCATCTGTAGCAATAGCAGAGAAGGCATTCCCCCACCCCTCTCCAAAGGCGACACGAATATCCAGATGCTCCCCCTCGCTATGTCCACCACCAATACTATCAGCTCTGGAGAATTTGGCTTCAAAATAGTGACCCCACTCATGAATAATAATATGATCATCAAACTCATCTGTATCTGAATCGGCATCTCCTAAAATATAGAGATTATTCTCCCCATCAAAATGTGATGTAATAATCTGTCCATCAGCCAGACCCGCTTCTGATCCATCTCCTGAGGCGATATTATTTTCTGACCAATTTACCAATAGTTTTGGAAATGTCACACTGCTATCTGATTGTATAACCCTCTTCATTGCACTATAGATAGAGTCCAAAATAGCAAAAGGAGCGGCTTCTCTTGGAGAAGTATAATGCTCTAGTTGACTACTCCACCCCAATCCTGCATGCAGGGATCTTCGCGAATTTTTCTCTCCTGTAGAGACTAAGCTCCCCTCCATAGCATAGATTTTATTTTGATTGGTATTGTCCTGAACCTGTACATCCCAAGCGTTAACTCCCTCTTTTTTCATCTGAGCATAGACTCGAATTTTAATTTTACTATTTTTGGGGAGATTAGATAAGAGATACTCCCCTTTATCATTGGTAGTTGTTGTAGCAACTATCTCTTCACAAGGTCCTATGGCTTCAACAACTATCTGCTTGGCAAAAGATTTTATAATATTATCATGATCCAAACCAATTTTGCTTGAATCAACACTAATCCGATCAAAAGTAATGGTACCTGAGATGGACAAAGAGCCATCTGCTCTAAGTAGATCATTTTCAGAGGAGCAACTACTCCCCTCTTCTGATGTAAAGGAGCCACTTTTTTCAATACTACCACAGCCAGATAACAAAAATCCTATTATTACAAATAATAAAATATTAAATTTTTTTCTCAAATTTTTTCCTTATTCTTAAATTTTTTTTATTGTTGCATACTAATGTATAAAAATTGTTGAAATCCTATCCTCTTTTTTTAATAATAGTGCCGTTGTGGTAAATTTCTCTTCTTAGTTTTTGGTTTCATAACAACAGAGCCTTTTTGTTTGGGCTTACTATACTGTATACTCTCTTGACTCAATGCCAAGTTATAGCAACTGTTATCAAATGAGACATCATAGACATCTAGTAGATACTCTCCTGGCTCAAGATAGATCGAGAGATTATCATAAGGTGATCCTTCATTTGATGAGATTCCTATGTTTTCATTATGCTTTTGTGGATCATAAATTAAGATATCAGGATCTTGATTGGGTGTGACTCTTCCATTGGGAGAGGCATCAATTTTATAGTTTCCATCCTTTGTTATATGTAGACGCACATAACTGCGATTGCCTAGCTTATTGTATACCCCATAGTTGTTTTGATTGCAGATTGTAATCGCCTCTCCTACACCTAAATCTCTATAGATAGGTGTGGTATATTGACTATTGGCAATATTGGTTCGGTTGCTACCATAGCTATCAGTAATGCTGTTGATACGCTCATAGGCAACTGTTTTATCTATATTGTGGGTTTTACTATGGTTCTCTTTTTTGAGACCATCAATAAAAGAGAAGATACTCGTAAAGGCTTTGGTATTTTTCTCTTTGCCAACCATTGTTTTATAAATTGGTTTAAAGCCCAAACTTACATGATCATGCCCTTCATTGGTACTGTCATAAAGATCATACAAAATTCTCTGCACAGACCCTTCACTATACCACCCTGGGTTTTTTTGCGCACCATTCTCTAAATCCATATACCACCCATAAGATTGTCCCATACCTGAGGTATCAAAATAGATGGGATCGTCTGTCGCCATACCAGAGAGGGCATTCCCCCACCCCTCTCCAAATGCCAAACGAATATCGAGTGCTTCACCAGGAGAGTGAGGTCCTCCAATACTATCTGTTCGAGAGAATTGATCTTCAAAGTAGTGACCCCACTCATGAATAATAATATGATCATCATACTCATCTGTATCGGAGTTAGCATCTCCCAAGATCCATAAACCTCGCTCTCCATCATAGTGAGAGGTGATAATCTGTCCACTATCCAGATCTCCACCAGAGGCGATATTATTAACTGACCAGTTTACTGTCAACTGAGGAAATACAGCATCACTATCTGCTTCACGAACCTTCTCCATTACCTGATTGATACTGTCCAAAATCGCAAAAGGTGCTGCAACCCTAGGAGCATGATAACCATCACCCTGCCAACCTGATTTGGCATGAAGATTGCGAATATTGTGCTTCGTTCCACTGCTATGATATGCCCCCTCCATTACATAGAGAGACTTCATATTGGTATTGTCCACCACACTCACATCCCATCTTCCCTCTTTGAAGAGTCGGGCGTAGACACGAATTTTGACATTTTGATTTTTGTTGACAGACAGGGAGTAGTGACCTTTTTTATCGGTTTGGGTCTCCTTGATAACATTGCCCTGCTCATCTAGTGCCTTAACGGTCACATACTTTACAGGCTTAGCCACAATAGCATCATAATCTAGCTTAGCCACACCATAAGTAAAAGTAGCAGGAACACGGTCATACGTTATCGTTCCAGAGATCTCAACTCCATCTCCACTAGGAGAGGGATCATCTCCCATACAACCAAAAATAAAAAAAAGATTGATGGGTAAAATATAGAGCATTTTTTTTAACATGATAAAACCTTTTTAATACGCATTAGCATAGTTTAGCAGATTAGATAAAAAAAATCTATACTTATTTTTTGTTCTTTTTTATTAAGCTTTGAGTTAGTTCCATTAGATACGCCTCAAGTTTAATAATTCTTGGCTAAAATACGGCTCATTAACTAGAAGGTAAAGAAGATGATATATAGACCCATTGCTATTGATCAAGAGATCACATTTAATAAAAAGAAATTTATAGTTAGCAAAACTGACATCAAAGGGAATATTCTATTTGTTAATAAAAACTTCTGTGATATCTCTGGCTATAGTGAGGAGGAGCTTATCGGTTCTCCACACAACATAAGTCGTCACCCTGATATGCCTCAAGCAATCTTCTTTCTAATATGGAACAGTCTACTTAGAGGAGAACCTGTCTCAGGGGTGGTCAAAAACCTAGCCAAAAGTGGAGAGTACTACTGGGTTATCTCCGATTTTGATGTCAAAAAAGATGAACGAGGGGATATTCAATCCTTCACCTCTTTTAGGCGTGCTGCACCCAAGCAGGTTATTGATGCTATAAGTGAGCTTTATGAGACCATGCTAAAAATAGAAAAAAAACATGGCATGGAGGGTTCACTCTCCTACCTAGAAGCATTCTTAGAGGAGAAAGGAGTGGGATATGATGAGTTTCTTGGTACACTTATCAAACCTACTGGCATCTTAGGAAAACTACTCGATGGTTTCAAAAAAATGTTTGGATAGTCTTATAATGTCCCCCAAAAAAAGACCCAAAGATTAATCTCTAATCTAAAGAGATTAAATATTTTTGGGTATAATACGCGATCTCATTCTCTATGAGTAATACCCAATGAAAGGAGCAGATAATGCCAAAAATGAAAAGCGTTAAAGGCGCAGTTAAGCGTTTTAAGGTAAAAAAGTCTGGTAAGATCAAAAGAGGAACTGCATTTAGATCTCATATTTTGACCAAAGTTGATGGTGCACATCACCGATCAAACAGAAGTCCAAAGTATGTTGATCAAGCAGATGCCAAGAAGATCAAAGAGATGATTGTATAATCTTTAGAGATTATAGAACTTCAACAAGCGACAACTCCCTATAAGGGACAAGTTCATTTTATTATAAATCAAAAATGACACCTACTGCCAAGAGAGGCAGAAATGGTAAAGGAAAACAATGAGAGTAAAAACAGGTATAGTTAGACACAGACGTCACAAAAAACTACTAAAACAAGCTAGAGGTTTCTACAGTGGTAGAAGAAAACATTTCAGAAAAGCCAAAGAGCAATTAGAGCGTTCATTGGTATATGCTTATAGAGACAGAAGACAGAAAAAGAGAGACTTTAGAAGACTTTGGATTGTTAGAATCAATGCTGCTGCAAGATTGAATGGTATGAACTACTCAACATTTATGCATGGATTAAAAGTTGCAAATATCGAGCTAGATAGAAAAATTTTGGCAGATATGGCGATGAACTCCCCAGAGGCATTTACAAAAGTAGCTGAAGCTTCAAAAGCAGCTCTTTTGGCATAATTTTTTGATCGATCAAGAGGGCTATCTTCTCTTGATCTCCTCTCCTTCTTTTTTAAACTTACTTTGATATTTAATTTTTTTAAATGTGACAAGATAAAGCACATTTTTTATAAAGTATGAAGATTTGTAACATATTAATCCCTTGAAAGTTGAATAAGACAAAAAAGATCTTATTTCTTTTTGATACATGTTATTATCACAATTAATAAAAATAATAAGGTATGCCGTTGAAAAAAATTCTATTACTATTGGTGCTAATGACTATGGCTCCTATGGCAAAAGAGGTAGCAATTGTTAAGTCTCTAACAGGAGTTGTCAAGGTAAAGAGAGTTAAAAAAATCACTCCTCTCAAGGTAGGTAGCAGACTCAATGAGGGTGATTTGATAATTACCAAAGCCAAAAGTAGTATTGGATTTATTTTTGATGATGGCACACGAATCGCTTTGGGTTCAAAGAGTATTTTTCTTATTAAAAAATTTGTGGTAAATCCAGAAAAAGATGAGTATGATGTCGATTTAGAGATGAAAAAAGGTACTATCTCTTTTAGCTCTGGGAAGATAGGTAAATTGGCTCCTAAAGCGGTTAAATTTCATATTCCAGAGGGGACAATAGGGATTAGAGGAACCAAATTTTTGGTTGAAGTTGATTAGAGAAGTAGGAAAATATTGATGCAAAGAGTAACAACCATAGTAGTTTTGATTTTTGGTGTAATTTTTTTGGGTGCTTGCTCCTCAAAAAGTACCATAGTATTGGTAGATAGTGGTAAAAAAGAGAACGCTATTGTGGTGGCTACCGACAAAGGTGTCGCAACACTAGATAGGGTTGGAACATTTGTTGAGCTTAAGGATAAATCCTCTAAGCCAAGTAGCATAAAAGTAATCTCCAAAGAGGAGATTGCTCATCGTTTTGGAGAGACATTGGCAGCTGAGCCAAAGGCACCTGCTAGGTTTATTCTCTACTTTAAATCTAACAGCACAATACTAGATGAGCGATCCAAAAGTACGCTTCAAAAAGCATTGCGTTGTATTGTTGACCGTGCTCCTTGTATGGTAGATATTATTGGACATACCGATACCATAGGAGATCAAAAGAGAAATCTCAGAATCTCTAAAGATCGGGCTAAATATATCAAAAAATATATTGTTACAAAAGAGCAGTATATCAAATCTCTAAAGGTAAAAGGGTATGGAGAAGAGGATCTGCTTATTCCTACTGCAGATAATGTAGCCGAAGCAAGAAATCGCAATGTAGAAATTTTTATCAAATAGCATGTTTGCTCGTTATAACTATTGGGTAGTAGCTCTGTTTTCGCTCTTTTTACATCTCTATTTTTATCATAGTACTATTACGCAAAATATCGATTATAAGCTCTATGATACTATCAAAACACTCCTAGATGATAGATTCTCTCAAGAGGAGTCTTCACATACTGTGATTGTCAATATTGATGAGCGAAGTCTTCAAGCTATTGGTCAGTGGCCTTGGTCAAGAGTTATTGATGCTAAGTTGATAGAGAAGATTCAGCAGATGTACCCAGCTGCAATTGGGATTAATCTTCTTTTCTCTGAAGCAGATCGCACCTCTCCTCTTGAGATTGAGCAGTTTTACAAGGCGTTTTTGGGGATTGATCTAAAATGGGGTGGATTGCCTCACTATCTTAAAGATAATGATCATATCTTTGCAGAGCGAGTCAAAGAGGCAGGAGCGATACTCCCTGTCTATCTCTATGGGGATCAAGAGAGCAAAGCGTCAAAAAATCTTACAGATCATCATAGGTTTTCTAATCTCTCTACAGATTATCATAAAACATCTATGATTCGTAACTATAAGGAGTTACAGCAGGGGGGTAGGGGTTTTGGTTTTATTAATTTAGAAGAGGATAGCGATGTTTTTTTGCGTCGGATACCTCTTTTTATGCACTACAAAGATCAGCTTATTCCTACCTTTGGATTGGCAATTTTGTTAAGTTTAAATCAAGGTTTTAAAATAGAAAATGAGACAACAATTGAGGTTTTGGGGCATAAAATAGCAATGGCAAAGAGCAGTGAGGTGATGTTGAATTTTCATGCGACACAACCCAAAATAGTCTCTGCTATTGATATCCTAAGAGGAGAGGTCTCCTCTTTGGCTCTCCAAGGCAAAATTGTCTTGGTAGGACTCTCTGCCATTGGAGATGAGGGCGTTTCGCATCTTGCTCACAACCAAAGGGTCTCTAATGTCAATATTCATGCTACCTTGATTGAGAATATTCTAAATGATCAGTTAACTGTTCAGCCAGAGAGCTACAAAATTATAAATACATGGCTCTCTCTACTGCTCTCTTTGTTGATTCTCTTTTGGTTAATCAAAGGGAGATATCTCTCTATTTTAGGACTCTTTTTGATAACTAATTTTTTGAGTATTATAGGAACATCATTGGCATACTCACGTGGCGTTTATATCTCTATTGGGTATCTTTGGACTCCCTTTATTGCCTATTTTTTTATTATCTCTTTGCTTTTTATTGTTATTAATATTAGAGAGAAGAGACGCTTCTATGAAGAGCTCAGAGCGTCTCATCGTGCTACTATAGATAGTCTTGCCTTGGTTATCTCTATGCGTGATGATGAGACAGGAGAGCATCTCCATCGTACCAAAAATTATGTCAAGGTTTTGGCTGAATATCTACTCAAAAAAGGGCATTATCCAGAGATTTTGAACAAAAAATATATTCAACATCTCTATGAAGCAGCACCTCTGCATGATATTGGCAAAGTAGGCATTCCTGATAAAATTCTCAAAAAACCAGGTCGCTACACACCTGAAGAGTATGAGGTGATGAAACAACACCCACTTCTAGCCAAAGAGGTGATCGAGAAGGCGATGCACTATTATGATAAAAATGTCTTTTTGGAGTTGGCACACAATATTGCCTATTATCATCATGAGCGATGGGATGGTAGAGGCTATCCTGAAGGTTTAAAGGGTGAGGAGATCCCTCTGGAGGCACAACTGATGGCAGTTGCAGATGTCTATGATGCACTAGTGAGTAGACGCTGTTACAAGGAGGGGTATGCGTTTGAAAAAGCAGAAGAGATTATTTTCAAAGAGAGAGGATCTGCTTTTAATCCTCTTTTGGTAGATCTCTTTATGGAGATAAAAGAGGAGTTTAGAGAGATTGCCACTCGGTGGAGGGACAGAGAGGTTTGCTATTGATATAAAAATTGGTTATAATTTTTTTATATTAAGATTAAAAGGATAAATAATGAAAAAGTTGTTTTGGGTAGTGTTAGTTAGCATGGCTCTATTTTCAAATGAGGATTTAAGTAAATATTCACATATAAATATACAAAAAAATATATCACAAAGTGCTGTAGAGTTTACTATTGAGCAGAGTGAGAAGTTCAAATTTAAAACCATCGCAAATCCTAAATTTAACTGCAAAGATCTAGGCTTTAACAGAGTAATTATGCAAGGGAGAACATCAACCTATGAGTATATCCATTATAAGGGAACTTCAGGTGTATGTATAGAAACAACCTATTTAAAAAATGATAAAATTTATGGGGATAAATCCATAGCGGTATTAAATAAATAAGATATTTATTGATTTTGTGAGCAACTAATGAGCGTCTTATTGTGGGTTTGTCTATTGATATTTCCGCTATTTGGTAGCGTTGATTACCAAGATGCTCTATTTGGTAGTGTTATAGGGGTGGCTAGTGGGGATAGATTAAATGTAAGAGCAAAACCTAATTACAAATCTAAAAAAGTAGCCTCTTTGCCAAATGGAGCTTTTGTAGGGATAGATAGGTGTAAAAGAGTTGGCAAAAGTATTTGGTGTAAGGGGCATCATATTGCTCAGCTAGATTATGAGGGATTTGATTGTGATGATAATTGCGGTTGGGTAAATGCAAAATATCTAAAACTAATAGACAAAGGGTATGCATTAATTAACGGCAAGGCAAACTGCGACTATTTTATTGGTTGCAAAAATGGGTTTTGTACATTGGTGACTAATTATAAGCTAGATAAAGATCGTAATATTGTATCTATAGAGACCAAAAAGGTTAAAAGAGGCTCTTTGTATAGTCAAAATCATTTTGGAGCAATGAGTCCAGATGGCGATGGGTATTGTGTAAATGATAGATATATAGAAGAGTATTTACAAAAAGTTAGTGTTAAAAAACCAAAAAGCACTTTGAGAGGATTCTTAGATAGCATTGAGGGAGGATATTCTGATGACTTATATTATTATATTCATCCAAATGTGGGCATAAAAGTTAGCGATAAGCCATACATAGGTAGTCAAAAAGCCATATCAAGAGATAAGTTTTTAAAGTATTTTGAAGATAATGCAAAAATAATTCCTAAATATTATAGTGGCAAAGATATCAAAAATTCACCAAAAATAGGGTTGGTTACATTTTTAAAAACTCTTTATAGAGGCGAAGATAAAATTAGTAAGATTGATAAAAAAGTCATAAGCAAAAATGAAGTTGAGTATGTTGTGTATCACAATCTCAAAGATATATACAAGTATCACGGTATGGTTGTTAGGCTAAAAAAGATAGATTCAAGATGGTATGTAGTATCTATTGCCCATAAGCAGTGGGGAGTATAATGCACACTGGGGTCTATCATTAAAACTAGCAAGAGATAAAGAGGGGGATAGCTCCTCCTCTTTTTTGAGTTGTTAGTTAGTTGATTGATCGGTTGTATTAGGCTGTACTGGTGGTTTAATATCACCTCTGTCTATTGCTACTACTGTATCAACTAGGTGACTGGCCGCTTCAGTTACAGGAACAACTTCAAGATTGATTGCTGGAAGCGCATCACTAGTACTCTCTACAGCTTCTGCTATGGCATCCTCTGAAAGGGTATCCATACTTGTAGGTGATGGTAGAGCTGCTGTAAAAGCGGTAACAATTTCCTCTGTAATATTAACACCATTACTTGGATCACCATCACTATCCAAAGAGAGGAGGAGGGATGCCATAAGGTTTACCTTCTCATTATCCTTTGTATCTCGTGGTACACCTACCAAATCTTGAGGGGTAAAGATATTATCTTCTGTTGGTTTTACTGTCCCTAACTCAACATTTCCAACTGAAAAAGTTACACTCTCCCCTTTAGGACAGACCCCAAAAACACCATTGGCATCAGTGGTACCTGTCACGCCACCACAAGAGAATGAGATCCCTGCAACTGCTGAATCAACAAAAACCCCTTTATATCCACTCTTCTTCTCTACCTTAACACTGTTTCCGCATCCTGCCAACAGTCCAACTGCCACTACAGGTACGATTAATTTTACTATTTTTCCCATAGCGATTACTCCTAGTTAATTAATGTAATTTTGACTATACAGTAATTAAACTTTTTTTTTATTTAAAAAAGTTGCTTTTTACTAAAATAAAAAGTATTTAGTTTTTTTTTAAGAAAAGAGGATATACACAAATAGTGGGAGGGTAGCAAAAAAGATATAAAAGCCTGAGTTTAGGGGTTTGAATTGACTTTGTGGGCTAAGCTGGAAGAAAAATAGTCTCCTCAAGCAACAACTACCTAAACTGCTTACAAAGCTCTCTATCCTCTTGACATGCCAAATCTCTTACCCATCCTGCTACGATTTTGGCTCCTTTGGGGGCAAAGTGTGTTCTGTCTATCCTGCCATTGGGGTAACTAATCGCACCAAATTTATGATCTAACTCCTCTTGGCTTAGTAGCTTGAAGGCGTTATAGCTTTTGTTATTGAGATCCAAAAAGAGTACATGCTCCTGTTTGGCTAACTCCTGCATATAGCTTGGATATGCTCCTCTGCTATGGTAGGCTTTGCCCCCTTTGAGTTTGAGACGAGTCTCTACAGGAGAGATCAATACGGGAATCACCCCCATAGCTCTTGCCTCATCGATATAGAATCTAAGGTTTTGTTGAAACTGCTCTTTTGAGACCTTTTGGATCTTATCATTTCCTCCAAATTGAATCAGTAGATAGCTTCCCTCTCTATCCTTTTGAGCTAAGATTAGTGCTTTGGTCTGTTGCCAATAGGCTCTGCCTTTGTGTTTGGCAATCCACTCACTCATCTCTTGGTAGCTCTTGGCAGTTGCACCCCTTCGTGCTTCATTGAAACCATTTTGGGGAATACGCATATAGGCATTAACCAATGCACTTCCCCATCCCATGCGTTGGTCATCATAATCATACCGCACTGTTGATGCCCCAATAATAAAGATCTTATGATCTTGAGGCTTCTTAATCTCTAGTATCTCCATACAGCGATAGATACAAAAAAGAAGTGCTAAGATAATGAGCAGATAAGCACCTATTCTTCTCATCCCAACAGCCTTTTGAGGTGTCCTAGATTAGGAACTCTTGGATTGCGTAAAAAGTTGCGAATACGAATGTGTTTTTGCTCTCGTTTGAGTCGTGCTTGAAATGAAGCTTCACAGGAGGGTAGCCAATTGGGTAGAGCAAACTCTTTTTTCTCTACCATTGTGCCTCTTAGCTCTACGGTAAAGAAGTCCACCTCAAATGCCTCATCTATGGTAACTACCATTGATCGACGATGCTCAATCTCCTGTTTTTTGATTCGTCGATCGGTAAATTTAGAACCATCATAGCGGGTGGGAACATCCAAATCAGGAAAGATAAAATTACCCAAACCATAGAAGATATGCTTCCCATTATAGATCTCATGACTCTGAATCACATGAGCGTGATGCCCAATCACAATATCTGCCCCTGCATCTATTAGCTGGTGGGCGATCTCTCTATCTTGAAAAGTAGGAAAAGGGATCTCCTGTATCCCCCAATGGGGTTGAATAACAATAAAATCTACCTCTGATTTTAGATCCTCTATCTCCTTGCACACCAGATCGATATCTAATCTAGCACTACCATAGTGTGTCTCATCTCCAAAAACTGCATGCACCGAAGGGCAACTATACCCACAAAGAGCAATACGCTTACCTGCAAACTCAATAATGGCAGGGTTATTAAACTTCTCATCTGCTAATCCCGCACCAAAATAGGGAATCCCCTCTGCTTTTAGCGTATCTATGGTCTTGAGAAATGCCTCCTCTCCAAAATCCATCACATGATTATTTGCCAAAGAGAGAGCAAGAGGTCGGGACTTGAATGTCTCAACAATATAGGAGCGTTCTTGACAGATATTAACTTTGTGTAGTGCGGGGGTTCCCTCACAAGAGAGCGGAGTCTCAAGGTTCAAAACAAAAAACTCAGGATCAAAAGAGAGTTTATAGACCTGATCAAGTACCGTATCGCCAAAAAAATGTAACTTCATAATAATCTTATCCTTTTTGTATCTTCTCTTTGATATAACTCATAAAGAGTATGTTGTGCAACACACCTACCATCACAAAAGCGATCAAAGAGATAAGGTAGGAGTGATAGAGATAATAACCTCCATAGATCGCCACTATGCGCATAAACAAAACAGCAATCTGAAACTTCAAATAGACCTTTTGAAGGTTTAGAATATTAAAACTCACCACAGAAGGGGGCGTGATAAAAGCAAAAAGAAACATCAAGATACCCACCTCAGCAATCACCCCTGACATCTCCCACTGCACCCCAAAAACAAAGACAAAAAGTTCTCTTCCAAAGAGAAGTACCACAACAAAAGGAACGGCAAAGAGCTTAATCAACCCTATGGTTGTCTTTTTGTAGAGAGGGTAGATACTCTGTTTGTTTGCATAGAGAGCCGATGCCTTTTGATAAAAGACGCTTCGTGTTGTTCCTGCAATCAACATAACAGGAGCCTGCATCACTCGATAGGTCAAAGTATAAAATCCCACCATAGCAGGAGAGAAGAGCGACGAGAAGAGCAGGATAGGAATATTTTGGGAAAAGGAGTTCAAAAGGGTCGCTACACTCTGATATTTTGGAAAATCCTCATGCCGTTTCATATTGGCTTGAATACGCCGTTTAGAGAAGTTTTTGAGTTGTAGGGTCTGCTTTTTGAGATGAAAAGAGAGCAACAAAAAGAGAGAGACAAATTCAGCCATAACCTTACCTATCACCAGCCCATTGAGGTTAAACCCATAACGACTCAGACTCTGTAGCGTCACACTAATACCTGCTGATGAGACTTTGGTTGTGGCAATTCTTTTGTAGAACTCCTTTCTTGTGGAGTAGGCATCAAATATCTGCACCATACCCAAGATCATAACTGCTAGAGGGAGCAACCAAAGCAGATAGCTTATCCCTTGGAAATAGTCCAAGAAAAAATCATAAAAAACGATCAAAACCACTGCTACTATCATAGCCATAGTGATTGTAATTATCATAGATAAAAAGAGCAGAGCTTGGGCATCTCTATCTGATTTTGGGAGCATTATCGCTTGATCATATCGCCAACTAGAGACCATGCCAATCATACTAGCAATCGCTAAAAAAAGCGAATAGATACCAAACTCACTAGGCGTATAGAGACGTGTTAAAATAGGGATAAACCCTAGCATAATCACCTGTGCCATTAAGGTTCCTGACATCAATGTTGCTATCTGAACAATATAGCGATTTTCTCGTAAACGCAATACTCTTTTTCTCATATCTATCCTATTTTGCGACCCAACCATTGAGGATGAATCAGTTTGCTATACTCATAAAGTACCGTGGTAAATTGACTCTTAAAGTGCCACTCATAAAAGGCAACTTTATCCTCCTCCCTCTTGTGTCGTTTGTTCATAGAGTAGAAGTAGCCTTTGTATTTGAGTGTTCGATCAATATGCCCCAAATAGTACTCTGTATAGACCTTGGACATCTCTGCCAAGGAAGAGGTGTCAATCACCATGTCAATACTATTGTCAGGAATATATCGGCTCACCCATGGGGGGATAAGAACAAAATCATACTCCCTTAGTATCTCATCAAAATGATCCAAACGATCAATGATATCACTTAGGTAGGCTACCTTTTTATCAGGATAGTTATAGGCGATAAAATAGGAGGCATAGGTCAAAGTCTCAGGAAGATCCAACAGAATATGACAACTATCTGGAATATAAGTTTTCAAAATCCTAGAGAGTCCTCCATACCCTGCACCTATCTCAAAAATTACAGGTCTACTACTCTCAAACTCTGTATGATTTACAATATTATCTACAATAATAGTATAGAAGAGTGAACGCAGACTCAATCGTAACCCACGATAATTGACACAGAGGTTATTTCCTGCATAACTCTCAGAGACAGAAAAGAGTATCTCTTTGGAGACAATCGCACCCAAACGGTGATACTCCAAAACCAGATCGATCGCCTTAAGGTAACTGATATGATACCCAAACTCTCGATTTACTACCAAAAATTGATCCTTGACAATATTGGCAGGTAACTCCTTCATTCCTCTAAAATTACGAAGATACTCTTGGTTGATCTTACCATTATCAAAAAGCTCCTCTTTAAATGCTTGGGTCATCTCCTCCCACCATGTGGCACGATCAAACTTATCGGGATCATGCTCATTAGCAAGGGCATAGGATCGCTCTATGGTATCAAAAATCTTATCATCGACCACCCTTTTGGACAGCTCAACAAGCGGAGGTTTTGGCCAGGGGATATCATCTGATCCCTCTCTGTAGAGCTTTGCCATATCAATCTTGTCAAAACCATCCAACAGAATGCTCTTTTGGCACAATTTTCCATCTGAGATTAAGGCAATAAACTCTCGACTTGCAAACCCAACACGCCCCCAAAAACCATAGAACTTAATCACATTAAGAGGGGAGAGTGGGGCATCCCATGTCCTAAGCAAAAAGCGTGATTGAGGTTGATAGAGCAGATATTGATAGAGGTTTTTGAACTCTTTTTTGAGATAACCTCCCCGTTTTAGTAACCATATAAGTGTCTCTTTTAGATTTTTCATTATTTTATTGCCAAAATCCCTTCAAATGGTCCAAACTTTGCCACAGTCATCATATCTACAAAACCTGCCCGTTTGAGCATGTCCATGTTCCCTTGAGTTGAGAAGGGTTCAAGCACCCCTTTAAGACTACGCGACTTTTGAACAATCTGCTCAGCACTATACCCCTGCTCTAGCTTATACTCATTATAGATACCTGTCATAATATCTTGAAAACGTGCATCAGGGGCTCTAACTTTTTCAAAATAGAGGAATGCTCCACCCCAGTTTAGTGATTGATAGATCTTATCAATTAGTTGTTGACGTTGACTTGGGCGAATAAACTGTACCACATAATAGGAGCTAATAAAATCAGACGGCTCAAAAGGGTACTCCAATACATCTGCATAGACAAAAGAGAGGTTGGGGTGCGAATACTTCTCCTTGGCAAGATTAATCATATCCTCTTCAATATCCAATCCAATAAATTTAGCACTCCTATCCTCAAATCGTTTGGCAAGTTGATAGGATAGAATCCCTGTAGAGGTGCCAATCTCATAACAGATAGAATCATCCTTGACGAAATAGTCACTTAGTTTTAAGATCATATCATGCCCTTCATGATAGAGAGGAACCGATTTGGCAACATGTTGCTCAAAGTCATTAACCATCTCACCAGAAAATTTCCAAGCCGCATTGCCTGAATCAATATTATCACCTACGGTACTTTGTGTCATATTTTATCCTTAATTTTAATTCTTAAATTTTTCTTTTATTATATATTGAATTTGCATTCATTATACTTACAAAAGGGGTATAAACAATATACAATATTATATGTTTTTTTTTATTATATAAACTTAAAGAGAGGAGAGGGAACAAGAGAGAGGTCTCTCTTGTCCTTGAAGTTTTAATCTGACATCCTAATATCATCAAGACGACCTGATCCACGGATCATAAAGGCATTGACAGAGAGTAGTTGGTTTCCTGGCTCAACACTGTTAATATCATCTGCCAAATTACGACTAAAATCTCTCCAGGTACCATTTGCAACATTAGCTCCTAGTCCATACAGTATATATTGTCCTCTTAATCCTCGATTATCATCCTGTGGGGTATAGGTAAGGTAACGCCGTCCATTGGTTGTCTCTACAGAGATGTAGATAGTAAATGGTTCTGTATAATTCATGCACCAACTAAGTATACTATTGCGTCTATTGTTCCATGCATTAGCCCCCTGTCTAGCACCCAAAATATACCCATTTCCGCGTCCATCTCCACTCAGTTCGATAACTCTACTTCCTCTGGTTGCATCATCAATATTTCTAATAGTAGCTCCCTCATCTCCTGCAAAGATTGACCAACCATTAGTATCGCCATCTTCGGCATCTTCATAAACTGGATTGTTATTTTGATTCTCATCAGAAACCAGTGTGGTAATATCATCAATACGCCCTGATCCTCTTACTAAAAATGCATTAATCTCCTGAAGATCATTGTCAGGTTCAAATTGGTGTAAATCTGCTTCAAGATTGCGAGTAAAGGTTCGCCAAGTACCATCAGCCACATTGGCTCCTAAGCCCAATCGAATATAGTTACCTCTTCGTCCTGCATCACTATCACTCGCAGTATAGAGCATATAGCGTGGTCCATTAGCTGTTTGAACTGCCACATAGATACTAAACGCTTCACTAAAGTTCATACTCCAGCTAATACTCTTATGCTCTTGATTACTCCATGCTCCAGCCCCACGTCGTCTACCTATCTCATATCCATTTTGTTGTCCATCTCCATGCAGTTCTATAACATGCCCTCCACGAGATTGATCCATAACATTTTGAATTGTTGCTCCCTCAGGAGAGTTGTCATATACATGCCATCCCTCTATATTCCCATCCTCTGCATCTTCATAGACATGGCGTTCACCTAAGACTGGTGCAACTGCCGCTTCTGCACGAGAGAGCATTTTGATATCATCTATAAGTCCACTACCTCTTACCTCAAATGAGTTTACAGCGATAATCTCATTACCTCTCTCAAAATCAGAAAGATCCTGTTGTAGATCTCGTGTAATGGTTTGCCAATTGTGATTAACTTCACCAAAATCACGCCGTTGCTCCCAACCATTTCGTCCGATAATAGACCAACCACCCAAATCATGCCAAATGGTCATTCCATTATCCATAAGTCCACCACTAGGGGTATATGTATTTCGATTAACATAGAGTAGTGTTCTTGCTCCTCTTGTTGTTTCTACCCCTACACGCACTTCATAATACTCATAGTAGAGACTCTTCCATTGCAAAATTGAATTCTCTTGATTTCTCCATGCTCTAGCACCTCCTGCTGGATCTCCTAACATATAAGCATTGTCTACTCCTGATCCCTGCAAAGAGATAACATCCCCTCTAGCATGATGAACCTCAGGATCATCAACTTGCTGAATAGTTGCTCCTGCTGGAGTATTGTCAGAGACTCTCCAATCACCTACATTGGCTCCATAAGGGTGCTCTTGAGGATTATAGAGCATAATATCATCAATCCAGACATCAGAACCATTATAGATCAATCCATTAACCGAAATAATCTCATTATCTGGTTCAGAGTCTTTAAGATCTGCTTCCAAATCTCTTGTGTAGGTACGCCATACCCCTTTATACTCATTATGCCGATAACCACCTAGACCATGCAAAATACCACCCAATGTTCCATGACGCAAAATACGCTGAGGAAGATCATTATAGAAGAGGAAACGAATCCCGTGAATGGTATTGACTACAACATAGATTGTATAACGATTTGAGACATTCATCTTCCATGAGATGGTCTTCTCTTCTCTATTGTTCCAAGCATTCTCTCCTGAGATCGCACCAATAATGGTTGAGCCTCCACCTTGAATTTTAATAACCCGACTATCTTTTCTTGGGCTATAAACATTGGTTATGGTTACAGGATCACGTCTAACCCTCCACTTGTCAACACCGCCATCTTCTCCATCCTCATAAACAGTTACTGCATTTAAGGAGGCTGTTATTGAGATGAAAATACCAAACATCAATAGTATCTTGGACAATTTATCTTCCTTTTGTTTTGAAATTTGTAATAAAATTATTATATCTAATTTTTTATTTAAATTAATAATTTAATTAAATATTTAATAATTTTATAAAAAAATTCAAAATATAATCAGGAGAGTGGTCTCTCCTGAAAGTTAATCTAATATTTGAATATCATCAAACCGACCCGATCCACGCACCATAAAGGCATCAATAGCAATAATCTCATTATCCGCATCAAAGAGGTGTAGATCTGCCTCAAGATCACGCGTAAAGGTATGCCACTCTCCATTTGAAGCCTCCTCTCCTAATCCAATCAAGAGATAGGATCCTCTCAATCCTCGATCATCTTCTCGTGGTGTATAGGTGAAGTAGCGTCGTCCATTGGTGGTTCGTGCCACAATGTAGATGGTAAAATCTTCATTATAGTTCATACTCCAACGAATAGTATGATGTTCTGTATCATTCCATCGCTCCTCTCCTACTCTTGCTCCCAACATATAGCCATTGCTTTTGCCTGTACCTTGTAGTTCTATTACACGACTATCTCGCTGATCATCTACCACATTCCTAA